>JBQCJS010000709.1:0-9468 GCA_051952485.1 Thermomicrobiales bacterium
GTGTAGTTGACGATGTTGCCGCTCCAGAACCAGGTGAAGTCCCAGGCGTGCTCGGGATCGGCCGAGTACTGGAAGGTCTTGATCCAGTCGGCGGCGGTGACGGGGTTGCCATCGCTCCACATGATGCCGGGGCGGAGCTTGAAGGTCCACTCGGTCCCGTCCTCGTTGCCGGACCACGATTCGGCGGCGCCAGGGATGATCTGGAAGTTGCGGTCGAGGCGGACCAGCGGCACGCTGCTCAGGTCGGAACCACCGGAGCGGTTGTAGACGGTTTCGTAGAAGTCGAGGGACTTCGCGAAGGCCGGGTCCGAGGTGACGCGGTAGAGCTGCTGCTCCAGCGGTGCGGCATCGTCGGCGAGGGTGAGGGGCACCGGGGTCGCGAGGGTCGCCGGGGTCTGGGCCATCGCCTCGACGAGGCCGCCGGGTCCCCACGCGAACGCGCCCACGCCGGCGGCGGCCGCGCCCTTCAGGAGCGTGCGGCGGCTGAATCCGCGCCTGATGAAGGCGGCGTCCTGCGGCCGCATGCCCTCCGTCAGCTTGTCCAGGTTCTTCATCTGCTTGTCAGAAGACATCGTGCGAGTTCCCTTTCGATGAACGCGACCAGAAACGCGAAGGTCACAGGGGCCCGGACCGGGATCGGCGGGGACGCCGGAACGCGATCACATCTGACGCGGGTCGAGGGCATCCCGCAGCCCGTCACCGACAAACGAGAACCCGAGCATGATCAGCGCGATAGCCAGGGTCGGGAACAGGCCGAGATGCCAGTAGACCCGGATGTACTGCGCGCTGTCGGCGATCATCTTGCCGAGCGAAGGTGTCGGCTCGTTGATGCCGATGCCAAGGAAGCTGAGACCCGCTTCCGCGAAGATGGCGGCTGGAATGGACAACGTAAGCGCGATGATGATCGGTGCGATCGCATTTGGCAAGAGATGCTTGACGGCGATCGACGACTCGGACGCGCCGAGACTGCGGGCGGCGGTGACGAACTCCTGCTCGCGCAGGGAGAGCTGTTGCGCGCGCATGAGCCGGCAGAGGGTGAGCCAGCTGGTGGCGCCGATCACCACAACGATGTTGCCGAGGCCCGGCCCGGTGATCGTCATCAGGAAGATGGCGAAGAGGAGCCCCGGGAAGGCGGTCATGATCTCGACCAGCCGCATGATGGCGAAGTCCCACATCCCACCCTTCAGGCCGGCGATGAGGCCGAGGGGAATGCCGATCAGGAAGGAGACGGCCACCGCCGCGATGCCGACGATCAGGGAGGTGCGGGTGCCATACATCACGCGGGACAGAAAGTCGTGACCGATGGTATCGGTGCCCATCCAGTGCTCCCGACTGGGAAACTGGTTCGCCTCCATCAGATTTGCGCTCTGGTAGCTGGTCGGCGCCAGGATGGGAGCGCCGAACCCGGCAATGGCGAGGATGGTGACGATCACGAGGCCGACCATGGCCAGCTTCTGCCGCCGGAAGCGGCGGACCGCGATCTGCCAGCCCTTCGGGGATTTCCGTACGGAGTTCCGGGACGCCGCGTCGGAGAGGGCGGTGGGCGCCGGGGCAGCGGGGGTGCTTGCGGTCATGGCATCGTCCTGCTGGGCTGGATCGGGTGGGCCGCGACGCTCATCAGCGTCCTGCCATCTTGATGCGGGGGTCGAGGATCGTATAGATGATGTCGGTGATGATGTAGGTGATGCCCCAGAGTACGGCGATGAGCAGGACCAGCGCGAGGATCATCGGGTAATCACGCGTCTGCGAACTGGTGACGAAGTAGCGGCCCAGGCCGGGGATGCGGAACGCGGATTCGATGAAGATCGAGCCGGTGAGGATGTTCGGGATCTCCGGGAGCAGGATGGTGACGCAGGGGATGAGGGCGTTGCGCCAGACGTGCCAGGTCATCACCCGGCGTTCGGCCAGGCCCTTGGCGCGGGCGGTGCGCACATGGTCGGCGCGCATCGCCTCCAGCAGCGCCCCGCGGGTGTAGCGGGCGACCAGCGCCATCGGGGCGAGGGAGTAGGCGAGGACCGGCATGATGTAGTTCTGGGGTTTGCCCCAGCCGCCGGGCTGGAGCCAGCCGAGATAGATGCTGAAGAAGAGGATCATCCACATCGCCACCACGAACGATGGGACGACGATGCCCAGCGTGGCCATGAACGAGACGGTGTAGTCGATCCAGCTGTTCTGGTGCCGCGCCGCGAGGAAGCCGAAGAGGGTGCCGAGGCTGTAGGAGAGTAGGATGGTGAGCACGCCGATCCGCAACGTGACCGGCCAGGCGCGGGCGATCACCCCGGTGACGGTCTCGGTCGGGCTCTGGAAGGGGACGCCGAAATCGCCCTGCACGGCGTGGTAGATGTAGCGGAAGTACTGGACGTAGACGGGCTTGTCCAGCCCGTATTTCTTCTCCTGGTTCTCGCGGGTCTGGGCGGAGGAGTTGCCCTTCTCGTCGACGCCGAACGGACCGCCCGGCACGGCCTGCATCAGGGAGAACGCAATGATCGATACCGCGAACAGGACGAAGATCAGTCCCGCCACTCGTCCCAGGAGGTACCGCGCCATTGTCCGCTCCTTGTGTCACGTCGTCGCACGCTGTCCAGAGACACCACGGCCTGCTGTGCAATGTGCATAGCCCGTCGATCGATCGTCGTTGCTGGTTCGTGAGATATGAGGGGACCCGGCGCGCGTTCCGCTCCATGTGTGCTTCTGGCGGGGGATCATACCAGAGGGTGGGAGGCACGCACATACAGATTCGTTGTCGCTTCGAGGGGCATTTTAGTACATCTGAACAACAACGCCACCCATCGCTAGGGCATCCGGCCCCGTCGTGGGTGGCGTTGGTTGTCGATGGTCATGCTGTCCGTGCGGGCGGTCGTGCTCCGGCGGTGCGGAACGTGGGGTCATTGATGGCAGAGGGCCCCGGCGCATCCGGGCCGGGGCCCTCCCCCATCGAGGGACGCTATTCCTGGTCCTGGTCCTCGATCTTCATGCCGAGCAGCGAGCCAAGCAGGATGCCCATCGCGGCGCCGGACAAGGCGCCCGCGATGCCGATGACCGGCCGGGAGGCGAGCGTCTCCATCTGGGGCGCCATCAACCAGCCTGCCACGAACCCGAGCAGCGAGCCGATGCCAATGCCGTAGGCCGCGCCGCGCTCGGCGGATTCCGCTGCTTCCCGCTCGCCGCTCGCCTCGCTCAGCCCCGATGCCACATCGATTCCATAGAACGTCCCCAGCAGGACGCCGTAGATGAGGTGCAGGACGAGCGCCCCGGCAACGGGAAGGGGACCGGCGTCGACGTTCCGGGCGAAGAGCCCGACCCCGGCGAGGGGGAAAGCCACGGTGATGGTGAGCACAAAGGGGACGAGCGAGAAGATGGCGCCCCTCCACCAGCCGGGACCGGCGAGGCGGGGCTCCGCGAACCGCGCGTAGAGCACGGCCCACACGACGCCCATGATGAGGTTGCCGATCATGGCGAGGAAGAAGGCATCGCCGATATGCTCGGTGAGCCGGTTGTTGGAGAGGGCGAAGAGCCACCGCTCCATGGAATTGCCGTCTGCCTTGCCGGCGCTGTTCGCCAGTCCGTAGGCGATGGCAATGCAGACGGTCATCGCGAAGGTGGCCAGGAAACCGGCGATCACGCTCGCCCGAAGCCAGTCGGTTCGCCCGAGATCGAGGTCAGCGCCCTGGTCGCGTGGAATCGCATCCTGCGTGAGACGGGAGGTGGGGTGCATCGCATCGTGCCTTTCACGAGAGGATCGTGGCGACGATTCTGCCGGATGTGGTACCCCCATGTTCGCAGGTCGAGCGCCAGCGGATGCACAATTTGACTCGAAGGGGCTAATCGTGCATGGGTTCACGAGCGCTGCTATGGGAGGACGCGGTGCGCATTTACCGAGATGGGCCGCAGAATCGCGAGCGGACCGGAAATCGGCTATAGTCTCGTCATTCTTCCATTCGGCATTGTGGTCCGACTGGACACCCGGACCTCGTCGCGGCCCACGAGCACGCGGCTTCGGAGACAGACCTTGCTGCAGGACGACGGGTTCGTTCCCAGTACGCAATCGCACATCGCGCGGGTCCACCAACTCCTGCTGGAGATTCGTGCCGAACTCGCGCAACGGGGCGAGGCGCACGACGCGTCGAAGCTCGAGGAGCCGGAGCGATCCCTCTTCGAGATGGCCTATGCCGACCTGAGCAAGGTCGAATACGGAAGCAACGAGTACCGGGAGTCGCTGGCGCGAGCCCGCAAGGCGCTGGACCACCACTACGCGCACAACCGGCATCACCCCGAGTACTTCCAGAACGGGGTGGACGGCATGACGCTGGTGGACCTCGTGGAGATGCTGGCCGACTGGAAGGCGGCGAGCGAACGGCGCGAGGGCGCGGAGATCCACGAGGGCATCCGCATCAACGCGGAGCGGTTCCGGCTCGCGCCCCAGCTGACCAACATCCTCCTGAATACCGCGTGGGAATGGTGGGGCGGTCCGGAAGGAGCGCAGGATCACCTGCCCGACGAGCAACGGCCCGGCAAGACCACGCCTGGCGACCGCGATCTCTTCGTCGCGGCGTGCGACCGCATCTGGGGCGCCTACCAGGCGAGCCTGGAGGGCAGGACGCTGGAGGAGATCGCTGGCGAGATCGGCCTCGATCCCACCCTGCTCGAACATGTCGTGCTGGCGGTTGCGACGATGATCGCCGCGGAGCGGGAACTCGAGACGACCTCGGGCGACACCGCCACCTCCTGAACCTCGCGTTCTCAGGGCTGGCGGGCAATTCGGCAGCGCCAGCGGGGCGCACGGCGTGTCGTGGCCTCCGCTCGGCGGGACCGCGCGTCGGCGGTATGGCTCACCACCGCGCCGCCCCAGGGGCGTCGTCCTCGGTCCATGCCCGGACAATGACGCCGTAGCGTCGCCCGCCCGGTTGACAGCAGCCAGGCTTGCCCCGATCCTCGCTGCGGGTTTGTCGTTTCCCCTGTCCACCATGCGACCGACCTTGCCGACCGTTCGATCCCGAAGGCCGAGACCCCGCATGGAAGATGTCCGACTCATCGTGACGCTGTTCGTGGCGCTCGGTGTCGCCGTGCTTGGTGGCATGGTGGCCCGACGGCTCGGCCTGCCCGTGCTGGTCGGCTATGTGGTGGCGGGCATCATCGTCGGGCCGAACAGCCCCGGGGTCGTCGCCGATTCCACGCAGGTCACACTCGTGGCGAACCTCGGCGTCGCCTTCCTGATGTTCGCCCTCGGGGTCGAGTTCTCGATCGGGCACCTGCTGGAGGTGCGGCGGATCGCGCTGGCGGCGGCGGGGGTGCAGTATCCGCTGACGTTCGCGCTCGGGACCGGGTGCGGGCTCCTCTTCGGCTGGGGACTGAAAGCGTCGATCCTCCTGGGTGGGGCCTTCGTGATCTCCAGTTCGATCGTGATGATCAAGCTGCTCACCGGCCGTGGCGAGACGACGAGCTGGCACGCCCGCATCGCCTTCGGACTGAGCGTGGTGCAGGACCTGAGCCTGGTTCCGCTCCTGGCGTTGCTGCCACTGCTGGCGGGCACCAGCGACAACCTCTGGCCATCGCTCCTGCGGTCCATGCTCACCGCGACAATCGCGCTGGCGCTCGTGCTGGTGCTGGGCCTGCGGGTCGTGCCGTGGGTGCTCTATCGCGTGGCGCGGACGGGATCGCGCGAGCTCTTCCTGATCACCATCGTCGTCTTCGCGCTGGGGACAGCCTTCGCGAGTCACGAAGCGCACCTCAGTTTCGCGCTGGGGGCATTCCTGGCCGGGCTGGTGATCTCGGAATCGGAGTTCGCGACCGAGGCGCTGGCCGAGATCATCCCCCTGCGGGACCTCTTCTCGACGCTCTTCTTCGTGTCGCTCGGGATGCTGCTCGAACCATCGCTCCTGCTGCATCATCCGGTCGAGATCGCGGTCTTCGTCGTGGTCCTCGTCGTGGGGAAGATCGCCATCGCGTCGTTCGCGTACATGGTGGCCGGGGTGGAGGCGGAACCGGCGATCCTCGCGGCGCTCTACCTGGCGCAGATCGGCGAGTTCAGTTTCGTGCTGGCCGGGGTCGGCCTCGCGGATGGCATCCTGGATGAGGAGCACTACGCGATCATCCTGACCGTCGCGCTCGTTTCGATCCTCGTCTCGCCATTCCTGCCCGGCCTCCAGCCGCGCCTGGTGCGGTGGGCGCACCGGGTCCCCTTCGTCCGCCAGCACGACCAGGCGATCGAGCTGGAGGAGGAGCCGGTCGCCCTGCGGCGGCACGTCGTGATCTGCGGTTACGGCCGGGTGGGAAAGGCGCTCGGGGATGCCCTGACCCGGAAGGGGTTCGCCTTCGTGGTGGTCGAGTTGAACCCGGCCATCGTGCGGGAGTTGCGGGCGCGGGGCATCCCCGCGATCTACGGCGACAGCAGCGCGGAGAGCGTGCTGGAGCGCGCACGGATCACCGCAGCCCGTTCGCTGGCGGTGACGATCCCCGACCTCTTCGCGGCGCGGGGCACCACGCGGATGGCGCGGCGGCTCGCCCCGGAGGTCGACATCGTGACACGGGCGAACTTCCACGGCGACGTCAATGCGTTGCGGGATGTCGGCGCGAACGAGACGGTGCAGCCCGAGTTCGAGGCGGGACAGGAGTTCGTGCGCTACGTCCTGCGGCGGCAGGGCGTCTCCGCCCGCGAGACGGATTCGCTGATCCGGCGGCGGCGTGCCAGTTTCTACCACGATATCGGCGAAGACCTCGTCTACCGCGAGGAGTAGCGGGGAGCGATCTGGGGCTCCCCACCTGGGCGGCCATGCGGATCGGCGCTCCGATCGGGTAGGCTTGGGACAGCAATGCAATCCTGCACGCCTGCATGCGTGCCATCACCGGATCGTGCCCAGAAGGAGGACCACCATGACCGACAATTCCACCCCGACCACCGGGGCTGCATCTACCCCCTCGCTTTCCGGCAAGACCGTGCTGGTGACGGGCGCCTCCCGGGGCGTCGGCCGCGCCGCCGCGCTCTTCCTGGCCGAGCGGGGCGCGACCGTCGTCATCAACTACCGGAGCAAGGCCCGCCGCGCCGAGCAGGTCGCCGAGGAGGTCGAGGCGAAGGGCGGCAAGGCGTTCATCGTGGAGGCGGACGTCACCGACTTCGCTTCGGTGGAGGCGATGTACGGCCAGGTGAAGGACGAGGTGGGCGGTCTCGATGTGCTGATCCTGAACGCGAGCGGTGGCCTGGAGAAGGATGCCGCGCCGGATTATGCGATGGTGCTCAACCGCGATTCCCAGGTGAACCTGGTGCGGTCTGCCCTGCCCGTGCTCAATCCTGGTGCCCGCATCGTCTTCGTGACCAGCCACCTCGCGCACTTCCACGGCGAGAAGCCGGTGATGCCGGAATACGAGCCGGTGGCGGCGAGCAAGAAGGCGGGTGAGAACGCCCTGCGCGACATGATTCCGGACCTGACGGATCGCGGGTTCTCGCTGGTCGTCGTCTCCGGCGACCTGATCGACGGTACGATCACGCCGAAGCTGCTGCAGCGGTCGCGCCCGGGCATCATCGAGGCGCGACGGCAGGAGGCCGGCGGCTGGCTGCCGACGACCGAGGACTTCGCGACGGCGATTGTGGACGCGGCGGGGGATGCCTCGCTGGCGACGGGCGACATCGTCTATGTGGGTAGCACCGAGTGGGCGGACGATTCCCCGACCGCCCAGTAGTCCGTCGCGACAAGTACGCATGATGCGAAGGAACGCCGGTCCGCGATGGGCCGGCGTTCCTTCGCCTGGTTCGCGCCTGTGCGGATGGTGGCCGGCCGGGGTTGACTCAATTCCCGCGGGGAAGGTCCGCGGCCTGTGGGGCGATCTTCGTGATCGCCTTGGTGGCATCATCCATCGCGGGCGATCGCACGAGTCGCCCCTACGTGGGATGGTGTCCGTTGCCGAGATCTGTTGCTGTGATCCAAGGCGGCCACAAGGGCCGCATCTACGAGCTCAGGGCCTGGCCCGAACTCGCTCGTGCATCCGGGTCTATACGTTCGGCCGGTCGCCTTCGCGCGCGGCGATGAGGACCTCGGCGGCGATGGGACACTCCATGCACCGGCGCGGCGTGCAGAGCGTCCGGTCGAGATGAAGCAGACCCTGATGGCCACGTTCGCCAAGGCCGCGCAACCGGCCGCCCTCACCCGCGACCTGTGCGAGTGCGCGCTTGGCGGGTCGGCCCGGGGCGGCGGCGGGAAGCGCATCCCAGTGGTCGATCGCCGCCGACTCGATTCCCGGGTCGTCGATGGAGTGGGCGTAGGCCATCACGAAGGGGATCAGCACGCTGGCGATCAGCGCCGTCGCGCGGTCCGCTCCCAACGCGGGGGAATGGTCCGTCCGGGTGAGGGCGCGGACGGCATCCACGGCGTCTCGTGACGTGACGATACGCGTCCAGTCCATCACCCAGCCAAGAGGGTCGGCGCGCGCATTCGCCAGCAGGCCCGCGAGCGAGACGATCCGGGCGGCAGGATGGTTCGCCGGACGGGTGCGGGCGCGTTGCCAGATGGTGGGCGGGAGCGTATCGCGCCGATCGTGCGCGGGCAGCGCGAACCAGGTCGCCTCGATCGCGTCCTGGCGGGCCGTGTCGATGCCGGCGACGTGGGCGTCGGCGGGGGAGAGGGGCATGAACCCCGCCAGCCCGAGCAGGACGGACGCGGCGTGGTCGAAGCGGGCCTGCACCGACGGTTCGCGGGCGATGAAGGGGCCAACTCCGCTGGCGGCAAAGCGTTCGTGCAGGGCGGCCATCCCCGGCCGGTTCTCGCTATAGCCGAAGGCATCGAAGACGGCGCGTTCCAGGACGATGCCCGGTGGCTCGACGCTCAATTCACCTTCGATCCGCGTGACCCGGCCGGCGAGCCGTTCGTCTCCAAGACGCTGGATGGCGTGGACGATCCGTGCCGGTTGCTCCCGCGCGAGATCCGGGGCGCAGGCGTCGCCGCCGAGCTGCGTCCAGATCTCCGGCAGCCTGGCGTCGATCTGGAAGAGCACGGCATTGTCCACCTCGAGTACGGCCACCGGCACCAGCTTCCCGTCGAGGCGGCGCGTCTCCAGAGCATCGTGGCGGCTGACGATGTGGAGGATCACGTTGTTGTAGCGCGGGTCGAGATGATGGCCGTGCGCGGTCCAGTCACTCGTGCGGAGATGGATCTCGACGGCGCCGGTCTGGAAGCCCTCGCCGCGCACATCCAGCATGGCGTCCCGGAAGTCCGGCCCGAACCCGTGTGACCAGTGGCCGGGGAAGACGATGTCCATCCGCCGCCCATCGATCGCGGTCACGGACCGCGTCAGGCCGCCGTTCCACTCCGCACTGAGTGCGAGTTCACGCGGGCGGGGGCGCGGCAGGATCGAGTCCGGGTGTCCCGCGTGGGCGTCGTCGATAGGCGTCTGCGCGTCGGGTCGGGTGTCGCGGGGGCCATTCATGGCAAGCCCTCATCATGCCGGATGGAGACAGGCGATGGCGCGGAGGTCGGATGG
>JBQCJS010000710.1:0-5333 GCA_051952485.1 Thermomicrobiales bacterium
CATCTGCGCGAGCTGCCAGGCCGTCGCGGTGCCGCTGATGCCGCCGCCGACCACGATCACGTCCGCCGTCTTCGCCTCCGTCATCCCTGGGTCCCTTCTTCGTCATCCGCATCCACAGCCCGAAGGCCGGCACGCCCCGCCCGGCGCACCGTCATGGGTCGCATTGTCCGGAGGAACGCCGCCCCTGTCGACCCCTCAGCGACAGCGCCGGCCTTGACGTCCGCGCGAATCGCCGTACGCTTTGAAGCAGTACACAACCATCGAGGAGTCTCCCATGCCACGCACTGCCATCGAGAACAACAATCGCATGCAGCTCCGCATGACCGCCGCCCACAAGGCCCGGATCGCCCGCGCGGCTGCCATCCAACCTCACGCAGTTCGTCACGCAATCGGCCCTCCGGGAGGCCGACGCCGTCATCGAGCGAGCCGAGACACTCGAGGCATCGGAACGCGACCTCGCGCGCATCCTTGATTTGCTCGAGCATCCTCCCACGCCGAACGAGAAGCTGAAGGCGGCGATCGCCGCCCTGCCGGAAACGCTGTGATCCTCCCGGCCTGGCATGAGGAGCCGATCGCGAAGGCGCATCGCCGGCAGGACTTCGACTGCGGCGATCCGGACATGAACGCGTTCCTGCGTCGCTACGCCCGTCAGAGTCACGAGCAGAACGCCGCGAAAACCTTCTGTGCGATCGACGATGCCTCGCCGGGGCGGATTCTCGGCTTCTACACGGTCACGCCGACGGCCGTCACCCATGAGGAGGTTCCTGCTGGGATGAGGCGGGGCCTTGCCCGGCATGACGTGGCGGAGTTCAGGCTCGCGCGGATCGCGACCGACCTCACCGTTGCCGGCCAGGGACTCGGTGGTCAGCTCCTGGCCGCTGCGGCGCTCCGATGCCTGCGTGCCGCGAGCGAAGTCGGGGGCGTCCTGCTCGTCATCGACGCCAAGGGCGAACGCGCGGCGAGGTGGTACGCCAGCTATGGGGCGGAACCACTCCAGGACCAACCCCTCACCCTCGTGATCCCGCTCGCGACCTTCGCCCCCGAGTTTCGACGAAAGGGATTGCTGTAAGGAAACCCGGGTGCCTCCCGGCGCTACGAGCGGGAACGGGGATCGAGCACGTCGCGCAGGCCGTCGCCCACGAGGTTGAAGGCGAAGACCGTCACCAGGAGCGCGATGCCGGGCGCGATGCTGAAGAGCGGGAAGTCGGAGAGATAGCGGGTGCCGTCGCGGATCATCTGCCCCCACGTCGGCGTCGGCGGCTGGATGCCAAGCCCGACGAAGCTGAGGCTCGCCTCCAGCCGGATCGCCGAGGCCGTCCAGAGACTCCCCAGCACCAGCAGCTCGCCGCCGATGTTCGGCAGGATGTGCCGCCGCAGGATCGCGACGTCGCGCTGCCCGAGGGCGCGTGCCGCCTCCACGAACTCCTTCTCCTTCAGCGCCAGCGTCGGCCCGTAGGCGATCCGCGCGAAGCGGGGCGCGATCGTCAGGCCGATCGCCAGGATCAGGTTGCGCTGGCCGGACCCGAGCACCGCCGCCACCAGCAACCCCGTGATGAGATCCGGGAAGGAGAGCAGGATGTCCACGATCCGCATCAGGACGGCATCGACCTTGCCGCCGAAGAAGGCCGCCACGGTGCCGATGGCCGTGCCGATCGCGCCGCCGAGCAGCACCGAGAGGACGCCGACCGTTAGCGCAACCCGGGTGCCGTAGATGATGCGGGAGAGGATGTCGCGCCCGTAGTCGTCCCGGCCCAGGTAGTAGGTGCCGTAGGGCGGTTTCAGGCGGTTGATCGTGCTCTGCTCGATCGGGTTGTGCGGCGCCAGCACCGGCGCGAAGATCGCCACCAGCACGATCAGCACGATGAGCACCAGCCCGACCAGGGCGGAGCGATTGCGGGAGAAGGTTCGCCATGCCCGCTTCCGCTGCGAGATCAGGCCGGGTCCCTTGCCGGAAGCTGCCGTGGCGACGCCTGGAGCCAGGCTCGCGGTTGACTGGGCCATCAATGCCTCCTGACGCGCGGGTCGACCATCGTGTAGACGATATCGACGAGGATGTTGATCGCCACGATGATCAGGGCATAGACCACCATGATCGCCTGCAGCAGCGTGTAATCACGCTGTTTCGTCGCGCCGATCATCAGCTTGCCGAGTCCGGGCCGCGCGAAGACCTCCTCCGTGAGGACGGAACTGCCGATGAGGCTGATCGCGAAGAGGCCGATCATCGCCACGATCGGCACCAGCGCCGCCCGCAAGGCATGGCGCACCATCACCGTGCGTTCGGTGAGGCCCTTCGCGCGGGCGGTGCGGACGTAGTCCTCGGAGAGGACGCCGAGCATCACCGAGCGGGTCATGCGGGCGACGAAGGCCGTCTCGACCAGCCCGAGGGTGAAGGCCGGCAGGATCAGCGATTTCAGGTTCGCGACGGGATCGGAGAACTTGCCCGCGCCGATCGCGGGCAGCCAGCCCAGCCTGGCCGCGAACACGTAGATGAGCAGGATGCCGATGTAGAAGGCCGGGGCCGAGAGCCCCACCAACGAGACGATGCGTCCGAGATAGTCGATCCACGTATTGCGCTTGATGGCGGTGATGATGCCGATGGGAATGCCGAAGAGCTGCGCGATGATGATGGCGGCGATGGTGAGTTCCAGCGTATAGGGCAGCACGAACCGGATCTGGTCCCAGGCCGGGGCACGGGAGATCATCGACTTGCCGAGATCGAAGGTCAGGAGTTGGCGCATGTAGTCGACGTACTGGGCGAGCAAGGACTTGTCCAGCCCCAGGTCGGCCCGCGCCTTGTCGATCGCCTGCTGGGAGGCCTGGTCGCCGAGCGCCGCCGTGACGGGATCGCCGGGGATGACGCGCACGAGCACGAAGATGATCGTGACCACCGCCAGGAGCGTCGGGATCGCCAGCAGCAGGCGCCGCAGGATGTATCGGAGCATCGCATCTCCCTCCGCTCAGCTCGTGAAGCCACCATGGGAACCCGCGGGACATCGCCGGCAATCAACGATGTACCGCGGACGAGTGAGGCGCACCGGAGCGCGACCGTTAGCCGGAGATCGAGGTGGTCTCGTCGATGCCCGGGTAGAGTTGCACGACCGACTTCAGCTCGTGACCGTAATCGACCTTCTCCGACTTGCCGTAGACCTGGTTCGTGTAGATCAGGCCGTAGCCGGCGAAGTTCTTGATGATCTCGACGTTGGCCTCCCGCCAAAGCTCGGCCTGCTTCTCCGTATCGGTCTCGGCGCGCGCCTGGGCGACCAGGTCATCCACCGTGAAGTGCGAGAAGTTCGTCACGCCGCCGTCGGTGCTGAAGAACTGGGTGAGGTAGACATCGGCGGTCGGGCGGAAGGCGACGTAGATGACGATCGCGTTCGACCCCTCGCGGATCAGCTCGTGCATGGCGGAATGCTGGACCGTCTCGATGTTCACCGTGACGTTGATGTTCCGCAGTTCCTCCTGGAGCACCGTGTAGGCACGCAGGTAGGAGTCCTGCTCCGAGGAGACGAGCTTCAGCTCGAAGCCATCGGGATGCCCGGCCTCGCCCAGCAGCGACTTCGCCTTGTCCGTGTCCTGGCTGAAGTTCACCCCGGCCTCGTTGGCCTCGTCCTCCGTGAGGCCGCCCGGCATGAAGTCGGCGGGCACCACCGAGAAGACCGGATTCGAGACGGGCGAACCGCTGAGCGCCAGCGTGTCCTCGCGATTCACCCCCAGCAGGATCGCCTCGCGCACCTTGGCGTCCTTGAGGATCTCGTGGTTCACGTCGAGGTTGAGGAAGACCACTTCCCCGACGCCGAAGACATCGACGTGCAGGCCGTCCATGCCGTTCATGCGGTCGACCCACTGCGCTTCCGGCAGGCCCACGATCACCTCGAGGTCGCCGGACTGGAGCGCCAGCTCCCGGCTGGTGCTGTCCGCCACGAAGCGGACCTCCACCCCACCGAGCTTCGGCGCACCCCGGAAATAGGCATCGTGTGCGGCGAGCAGCACGGAATTCTGGGGCGTGTAGGCGTTGAACGCGAAGGGGCCGGTGCCGACCGGTGCCGACTTGAACCCGTCCGCGCCGAGCGCCTCATAGGCCGCCTGCGGGACGATGTAGCCGCCGGAGTAGTTCGCCACCTGCGGCAGGAAGAGCGCCTCCGAGAGCGGTTCCGCCAGGGTGATGACGAAGGTCGCCGGGTCGGGGGCTGCGAACGACCAGCCCGCATAGTTGCCGGCGTAGCTGGAGGTATCGGCATTGGCCGCCTTCTGGAACGAGAAGAGGACATCCGCCGACGTGAGGTCGTAGGCGCCGGTGCTGGCCGAGGGATGCACCTTCACGCCCTCGCGCAGGGTGAAGGTCCAGGTCTTCCCGTCGTCGGAAGCAGTGGGCATCTCGGTCGCCAGGTCCGGCTCGAACTGGGACGAATCGCCAGGCTTGAAGCGGACGAGGCCGTTGAACACCATGTCGACGATGGTGCGGTCCTGCGTGCCGGAGGCCATGTGCGGATCGAGGTTGGCGATATCGGCGGAGTTGGTGCCGAGGCGCAAGGTCGGGCGGTCGCCAGCGGGCTGGAGCAGACCGGCCGGCCCCTGCGGCTGCGCGACCGGGCTCGCCGCGGGACTGGCGGAGGGCGTGGCGTCCTGGGCAGATACCCCGGAAACCGCCAGCGCGGCAGCCGCCCCGGCGCCGGCGACCGCCGAACGTTCGATCAGGCTCCGGCGAGACAGTGAGGCTTGCGCGCGGGAATCCGACGAGGGAGACGTGGACATCCGGAACTCTCCTTGCACGTGTGCGATGACGTCGGGCGCCAGCCGGCGGCCGATGCGTCGCCTCGCGTGGCGACCCGTGTCGCAACAGCGCCGCCGCTGGGGTAACGTTGGGAGGGGGGCAGTCGCGACGGTCGCGACGTCCTGAGCCGGCTCCAAGCGTTCGGATGCGTGTTGCGATTCCGATCCTGCCACACACACACGGGCCGCTGCAACAAGACGCCCCCGTTCGGGGCAGGAAACCGCCGGACACCGTCGTTCGCGCGGGCCGTTGCGATCGAGGATTGGACTCCGGGCCGAATGGGAGGGGGATTCGTTGGATGAATACCACGAATCCGCTTGCGATGCCGTCCCACACACCCGCATTTCGTGAAGTCCGGTTCCTGCCGCCTCACTCGAAGGGGTCCACCTGTGGCTCGTTTCCGCCTTACCCGCCGCTCGCTGATCGGGAGCGCCGCTGCCAGCGTCGTGCTCCGGCCCTCGCCGTCCCGCACACGCGCCGAGGCGACGCCCGTGGCCTCGCCTGCCTCCACGGACATTCCGGCGGAAGCCGCCACGACCGCCGCCTACAGGCTCGATGTCCG
>JBQCJS010000711.1:0-2488 GCA_051952485.1 Thermomicrobiales bacterium
TTCATCCGCGCAACGCGTGTCTTTCCGGCACAGCGACGTAGTCGATAGGCCACTGCCGCTGCGGTCCCAGGTCTCCGGCGCGTTCACTAGTCCCAGGACTATTTTCAGCGGAGGTCCTGTTCACGGAACGAACCGGATGCCAGAATCGATTTGATGCTTGCAACCCACATGCTTTCATCCACCCCACAGCAGGAGTGGGAAGGCCTCGGTGGCCTTCCCGCTCCTGCTGTGGGGGTCGTGGCCACCTCTGCATTGACTCCGGCATCCAGACGATCCAGCCACGCTGACGCGCATGTGCCCGATCCGCCCTGCGCCATCCGACGCGACCTCCCCACATGGGCAGACCCGCCATGGCCCGCCATGGTATCTGTCCCGCAGGCGCCTCCAGCAGACGAATGGGCTGCGATAGGGTATCTTGACTGGAAGGCAAACACCGACGCACGCTCCGCTTCCTGACCCGCCGCGTCACCGGACATCCGCACGACCACAGCAGGGGAATCGCCGCGCCATGGACGACCGCGTACTGAGCCAGAGGGACATTGTCGAACGCCAGGTTCTCCCCGACATCGACCTCCCGGGTTCGGGCCACGCGCCAGGGGACCTCTCGTTCGCGGAACTCCTCCAGCGGCTCCGGATCGAACGCGGCTGGACCAAGGCCGATCTCGCCAAGCGGGCGCGGTTCGACCCGAGCTCGATCACCCGCTTCGAGCAGGGCGCACGCACCCCCGAACGCGACACCGTGATCCAGCTCGCCAACGCCATGGCCCTGCCCGTCTCCGATCGCGACCGCCTCCTGGCCTCGGCAGGCTTCCGCTCCGAACTCTGGGACGATCCCCTCCTGGTCGAACTCGCCCAGATCCTCGGCGATACACGGATGTCGGCGGCCGCCAAGAACGAGGTCCGCACGGTCCTCCGCATGGCGATCGCCTACTGCAAGCTCCAGCGCCTCGAGATCTCCTGACGGGGGTGAATGCCCACGCCCGCGACAGGACGCCGCGAGGCGGGGCCGCCGGACTGCATCCATGCACCCCGGCAGGAACAATCTCCATGATCGAACACGCTTCCCGCGCCGCCATTCACCTGTCCAGGTCCGTCATCCTGGCTCTCGGCTTGCTGCTGGCGCTTGTGCCGACCATCGTCGGCACCACCGGTGCCGCCAGCCAGGACCAGGCCGCTTCCGCCCTGCCCATCGTGCAGCTCGATGCGCTCGATCCGTCCCAATGGTCGCTCTCGTCGCTGCGGCTCGCCCCGGGACAGGTCCTCCACATCACGAACCGCGGCATCGATCCGCATACCTTCACCGTGGCCGAGTGGGGCATCTCCGTCGACCTCCCGAGCCTGGAAACAGTCTCGGTCACCGTCCCGGACACCGTACAGCCCGGCGACACCTTCGCCTTCTACTGCTCGGTGGGCGACCATCGGCGGCAGGGCCAGCAGGGCACGATCACCATCGTCTCGCCGGAGGAGGCCCGCGCGGACGCCACCCCCACCGCCAGCACCGATGCAGCGACCATCACCCTGAACGACGACTTCACCTTCACGCCCGCGACCCTCACGGTCCAGGCCGGGTCGTTCCTGCAGCTCGTGAATGCCGGTGTCCTGGAGCACCACTTCGTGGTCGA
This sequence comes from Thermomicrobiales bacterium, assembly GCA_051952485.1. Taxonomy (GTDB): domain Bacteria; phylum Chloroflexota; class Chloroflexia; order Thermomicrobiales; family UBA6265; genus JASGDN01. The sequence goes on from JBQCJS010000711.1 coordinate 1,623, forward strand.
TGAATGGGGCATGAATGTCACCGTCGCCCCCGGTGAGGCGACGGTCGTCCGCATCCCGGGCAACATCACCCCCGGCAGCACCTTCACCTTCTACTGCTCGGTGCCCGGGCACCGCGACAAGGGGATGCAAGGGACGATCACCGTCGATGCCGGCTCCACGGCCCCGGATGGCACGATCGATCGTTCTGGCGCGACCGTCTCCGAACGCGATCTGCTGGCGTTGATCCCCGACCCGGCGACCATCGGCGAGGGTTGGGCCGAACTGCGCACCGGCGACGCCCGTGCGGTTTCATCCACGCTCGATGCGCTCGATGTGCGCATCTTCCCGGGCGATGGCCGCAGCGCCGTCTACGTCGGCCCGGACGGCTCGCGGGCAATCGTCATCATCCTGCCGCTGGTGGTGTCCAACGTGCCGACCAACCAGGTCGAGGACGCCATGTTCACGGTGCAATCCGCCTTCATGGGCGCGTGGGACATCGACTATTCGTCCGGTACCGCCTATTCATCGCTGCCGGCCCCGGCGGGGTGCGACATCGTCAGCCGCACCCGGGGGATCACGGAGCTCTACACGCTCCCGGCCGGGTCCACGAGCTGTCAGATGCGCGGCCCCGGGATCGCGATCTTCGTGGCGGTGGAGGGCGATGTCGACGGCATGTCCGGGGTCGAAGCGTCCGACGAGCTGGTGCGCAGGATCATCGCGAACGCCGTCTGATCCCTGCCCGGGGACGGAATCCTGGCCATGCGGCCGCGTGGAACAGCCCGGCGATACGACCCGTATGGGGCCGCCTTGCGCACCGCAGCGACCGCCCGCAGCTGTCAGGATCGTACGGCGCAGGAGAGCCGAGTCGCCGCGCGAGCACACCGGA
>JBQCJS010000712.1:0-3655 GCA_051952485.1 Thermomicrobiales bacterium
CGAACCACCAGCCCTTGTGGTAGATGCCGCCGTGGGTAGCATGGGCGAAGTCCTCCATTCGAGACTCGCGTCATGCAGTGTCCAGCGGCCACAAGGGCCGCATCTACGAGGGTGCGACATTTGGTTCTGGCAGTCCGCCTACTCGTCCCAGACGACGGACGAGCGGAAGTAGGGCAGGCCCAGCGTCTCCCAGATGCCCGCCTGCGCCGCCAGCCGGGGCGCGTAGGCCGCCCACCCGAAGTCCGGCCCCGCCGTCTCCGGCGACCATCCCTTCTCCATCAGGCCCGGCAGGCGCGGCAGCAGCAGGAAGAGCAGGTCGTCGAAGCTCGCGACCGATTCGCACCAGATCGCCGCCTCGATCCCCGCCATCCGCTCCGGCGACAGCTCCGGGCGCTGGAAGGACGGGTCCCACTGGAAGAACTCGGCCACCGTCTTCCGGGGGTAGAAGGGCATCCCCAGCCGCTTCCGCTCCGCAAGCTGGTCGCTGGCCGCCGCGACCGGGTCCTCCCGGTACTTCGTGTCGAGGTAGGAGACGGAAGAATCGGAGAGCAGGATGTGCGCGCCCTGATCGAGCGCCTTCCCGAGGTCCAGCCCCGCGACCTTCATGAACTCCGCGAACGCGCCCAGCAATGCTTCGGCGTTCTCCGGGATCTCGATGCCCTCCGGCAATTCCAGATCCCCGAGGTTCGGCATCCCGCCACCCTCGGCCGCCGCGTTCAGCGTCGCGGAGATCCAGAGCTGCGCCACCTGCCCCGGCGCGAACCCCGCGCGGGCGACCTCCTGCCAGCCGACGAGCTTCTTGCCCAGGTCTCCGACGATCGGCATCGCCGCGCGCATGAAGCGCTCGTACTGCTCCTCGTCCATGCCCAGCGCCTCGTCGCCGCCGATGTGCAGGTAGGGGCCGGGCGTGATCGCCGCCACCTCCGCCAGCACGTCGCGGAAGAAGCCGATGACCCGCGGGTTGTCCGGGTTCATCGCCTGGAAGTAGCGTGCCTTCGCCGTGACCTCGGCGGCGTCGCCCGTGCCGTCACCGGCCAGCTCCGGATAGGCCGCGAAGATCGCCGCCGTGTGGCCCGGCATCTCGATCTCCGGGATCACCGTGATGAACCGGTCGGCGGCGTAGCGCACGATCTCGCGGTAGTCGTCCTTCGTGTAGAAGAGGCCGGGACGACCGGCGGCGGCTGTCGTGCTGCTGACCTCGGTGAGCTTCGGCCAGGCGTCGATCTGGATGCGCCAGCCCTCGGAATCGGTGAGGTGGAGGTGCAGGGTGTTCGCCTTGTAGAGCGCCAGCAGGTCGATCACCCGCTTCACCTCGTCCACCGCGAAGGCGCAGCGCACGACATCGAAGGAGAGGCCGCGCCAGGCGAACCGCGGCGCATCGAGGATCTCCGTCGCCGGCAGGGCGATCACACCATCGGCGATATCGCTCGTGGCGGCGAGCTGGAGCAGCGTCGTCAGGCCCCGGAAGACGCCCTCCGGCGCAAGCGCCCGGATCGTGATGCCATCTGGCGCGATCGTGAGGGCGTGACGCTCGGCCCCGGCATCGCCGTCATCGGAGCGCAGGCCGTCCGGAAGCGGCAGCGCGGCGAGGTCGGGGGCCGCATCGTCCGGGACGAGGGCGAGCCGGATGCCGGGCGCATCGTCACCCGCCGTCTCCTCGGCCAGCGCGATCCCGGTGAGGGTGGCGAGCTCGGCCCGGAACCAGGCGACGAGCGGGGCAAGCTCCGGCGCATCGACGGCGACCGGGGTGGCCGCGCCGAGCAGGAAGGGGGCGCCCTCGGGGGATACGGCGCGATAGGGGGCGGGAATGACGGGCATGACAGTGCACTCGCTTTCCAAACTCGCGTGAGCCACGGCTGCGGCCCCGAAACGATCTGTCCGGATGCATTATGGCCTGCGCGGCATCACGTCCGCCGGGATGGCGCAGCGGTAGGGTGTCGCGGCGGTGGCATTGGCGAACTCCTCCCGCGCGGCGGCGATCAGCAATGGATCGCTGAAGGCGTCGATCGCGGTGATGGCCATCGCCTTCGCCGCGTGGAGCATCCCCTTGTGCCCGATCGACATCCCGACCGTCGCCGTCACCGCCCAGCTGTGGAACGGCACGCCGAGCGGGACGCAGGTCGTGTTGATCTGCGCGGTCGGCGTCACCCAGGAGACATCGGCCACATCGGTCGAGCCCGCCCCGAGGTCCGCCGCGTCCGCGATCGGCCAGGGATCGCCGTTCAGGCCGTCATCGACGATGGAGGCCGGGAGGTGCGATTTCACGAGCGTGCCCTCGCGCAGGGTACGCGGGAAGGCGTCGGCAACCTGCCTGGCGTAGGCGATCTCCTCGTCGGTGAAGGCGATCGGCCCGAGGTCCTCCAGCACCGCCTGCATGTGCTCGGTGAGGGTCATGTTCGGCAGGTAGTTGTACACCGCGGAGCAGAGGTCCTCCAAGAAGCGCGTCTCCGTCATCAGCGCCGCGCCGCGGGCGATATTCCGCACCCGCTCCACCAGTTCATCGACCTCCGGGCGCTTCGGCGAGCGAATGTAGTGCCAGACCTCGCAATCGTCCGGCACCACGTTCGGGGCGCCGCCGCCGTGCGTGATGACGTAGTGGATGCGCGCCTGGTCGATCATGTGCTCGCGCAGGTAGTTGACCCCGATGTTCATCAGCTCGACGGCATCCAGCGCCGACCGGCCTGTCTCCGGGTTGGCGGCGGCGTGGGCAGTGCGCCCGAAGAAGCGGAACTTCACGTAGTTCGCGGCGAGGCTGCTGCCGGCCTTGGCGCCGGTGGTGGAGCCGGGATGCCAGGTGATCGCGAGGTCCAGGTCGTCGAAGGCGCCAGCCCGGGTCATGTAGACCTTGCCCTCGACCGTCTCCTCCGCCGGACAGCCGTAGTAGCGGACGGTGCCCGGCGTGTCGGTGGCGATCAGCCAGGCCTTGACGACGCTCGCCGCCGCGAGGGAGGCGGTGCCGAGCAGGTTGTGCCCACAGCCATGACCGGGTCCATCCACGACGATGGGCGACTGCGTGGATGACCGTTCCTGCGAGAGGCTGGGCAGCGCATCGTACTCCCCGAGGAAGCCGATGATCGGGCCCTGAGAAGCGCCCGGGGCGCCGTCGCCGTGGGCGTATTCCGCGACGAAGGCGGTCGGGAGATCGCCGACACCCATGCGGATGGTGAAGCCATCGGCGGCGAGATCGTCGGCCTGGATGCGGCAGGCGGTCGACTCGGTGAGGGCGACTTCCGGGGTATCCCAGATCCGGTCGGCCATGAGGACGAAGCGGCTTTCGCGCTCGTCCAGCCAGTCGATGGCCTGTTCGTGGTGATGGTTGGTGGCGTCGGTCATGGGGTGGTGCGCTCCTCAACGGCGGGCGGATCGGTCGATTGCCGACAGCATCGCCGAGGAGCGGAGCGCGGGCAACGGGCGGGATGCGGCACGGCTTCTCCGCCCGTTGTGCGGTCCTGGGCGTTGGGTACAGGGGACGGTCAGACGCTGACGGTGACACCCGTGAAGCGGGAGGTGAAGGCCTCCTTGCTGCGCCGGATCGATTCGATCTCCGGGAGCGTCGTGTGGTCCTGCTCCAGGATCAGGGAGCCGAGGTTGGGCAGCGTCGCGGCGGCGTCGATGATGTCCTGGATCGGGAGGACGCCGGTGCCGATCTCGGTGA
>JBQCJS010000713.1:0-3877 GCA_051952485.1 Thermomicrobiales bacterium
GCTACAACGAGGAACAGGCCCTGGCCGCGTGGCAGGACACGCTGGACTGGTTCTCGACCTACGTCTGATCGCCGCCCCCATCCCGACGCGACGATCCCCGCTGCGGCCTCGCAGCGGGGCTCGTCTCATCTGTTCAGCATCCCTACTCACCGGAGACACTCTCCCAGGCGCCGACCACCGGCGTGGGCTGCGCGATCGGGCGCGCGGCCCGCACCCGGCGCGCGATCGGCGGCAGGTCGCCTTCGATCTTCGGGTTGGGCATCCACGCCAGCCAGCGCGGGAACCACCAGGCGCGCTCGCCCATCAGCTTCATCAGCGCGGGCACCAGGATCGTGCGGATGATCGTCGCATCGACCAGCACCGCGACGCCGAGGCCGAAGCCCATCTGCTGGATCTCCACCAGCCGGCCCATCGCGAAGGCCGCGAAGACCGCCACCATGATCGCCGCCGCGCCGGTGATGATCCGGCCCGTGGAGCGCACCCCGAAGACGATCGACTCGTCCACCGCTCCCGTCTCGTCCCACCGCTCCCGGATGCGGCTGAGCAGGAAGACGTGATAGTCCATGCTCAGGCCGAAAAGGATGCAGAAGATGAGCACCGGCAGCCAGTTCGTCACCACATCCACCTGCGTGAACCCGAAGAGGTCCGCGCCCCAGCCGTGCTGGAAGACGGCCACCACGAGCCCGTAAGCCGCGCCCACCGACAGCAGGTTCAGCACGATCGACATCGCCGGCACCAGCAGCGACCGGAAGGCCACCATCAGCAGCAGGAAGCTCAGGCCCAGCACGAAGGCGAAGACGACAGGCAGGCGGTCGGTGAGGGCCGTGTCGAAGTCGTAGGTGGAGGCGGTGCTGCCGCCGACATGCACGGAGGAGGCCGCACTCCCGAAGACCGAGGGCACCACCTGGGTCCGCAGGTCGTCAATCAGCCGCTCCGCTTCCTTGGAGGACGGATCGACCGTCAGCACCGCATCGACCAGGATCAGCGTGCCGTCGGGTGCGACCTGCACGGTCGGGTCGGCGAGGCGGTCATCGGCTCCCAGCGCCGCCAGGAGCGCATCGACCTGCGCCTTCGTGGATGCCGATGTGGCATCGCCCTCGATGGCGATCTGCACCGGCTCCTGCATGCCCGCCGCGAAGTCGCGGGCGAGGATCGCATACCCCCGGGTGAACGACGTATCGGGCATCGAAGCGAAGGACTGCTCCCCTATCTGCATCGTGAAGACGGGCAACGCCGCCAGGATCAGCAGGCCGCCCGCGACGACGGCGGAGACAGCCGGGTGGTGCATCACCCCTTCGGCGATGCGGCCCCACATCCCACGTCCCTGCCGGCGCTCCGCCAGCACCAGGTCCCCAGTCTCGTCCTGCCGCTTCAGTGCCCGCATCGTCCCGACGCGCGGGAAGTTGATCCAGTCGCCAATCAGGCGCAGCAGGGCCGGCAGCAGCGTGATCGCGGCGATCACCGCGAAGATCACGGTCACGATCGCACCGAGCGCCATGCCCTGGAAGATCGTCACCGGGATCAGCATCAGGCCCGAGAGCGCGAGGATCACGGTCAGGCCCGAGAAGATGAGCGCCTTGCCAGCGGTCCCGCCGGCCCGCTCGATCGCATCGACCTTCAGCGCACCCTTGCGCCGTTCCTCCCGGAACCGCTCCATGAAGAAGAGCGCGTAGTCGATCCCGACCGCCAGGCCGATCATCGTGGCCAGGATCATCGTGGTGGAGCCGATCTCCAGCACGTTCGCCATCAGCGCGACGACGGCGCTGGTGCCAAGGATGGCGACGACGCCCAGCAGCAGCGGCAGGAAGGCCGCGACCAGCGCCCCGAAGACCACAACCAGCACCACGCCCGCGGCGGGCAGGCCGATCGAGATATCCTTGCCGGTGTCCTCATCGGCGATCTTGCCGAACGTGCCGCTGCCGCTCAGGTCACCCACCGCATGGACCTCGACATCACCCGTCGCGGCACCCTCGGCGGCCTTGAGGAAGCCTTCTTCCCGCCCGACGTAGGCGTCCTGCTCCTTGAGGAATGTCACGGGCATCAGCAGCGAATGCCGGTCCGCCGAGACGAGCGCGGCCGCCTCCGGCGCGTCACCCAGCGTGTAGTAGTTCGCCGTGGAGGCGATGTCGGAGCCCCACCCGGCGGCGAGGTCCGCTGCGGTCCTCTCGACGACCTGCCGGTAGGCGGCATCGTCGACCGTCAGGGTGTCCGAATGGAAGACGATGGTGTCGGAAGCGCGATCGTCCGCGCCGAAATGGGTGTCGATCAGGTCCTGCGCGACCTGCGACTCCGGGCGGTTGGTGAAGCCGCCTCCGTCCTGGTTCTGGTTGCCGCCGAAGAACGCCGATCCCGCGATGAGGACGGCCAGCAGGACGATCCACGCGACGACGGTCCGCCACGGATGACGGGCGCTGGCGCCAGCGAGGGCGCGAGGTGACAGGTTCATCGGACCTCCTCCTTCGCGGGCGTTTCGCCCTCGGCAACCGCCGCGACCGGCAACGCGACGGTCAGCAACGTGCCGCGATCGGCGGGACTGCTGATCGAGAAATGCCCCTGCATCGCGTTCACCCGGCCCTGGAGCTCCGCGAGCGCGTGGCCGGGCCGCACGACGGCGCCCCCACGTCCGTCGTCGAAGACGGAGACGAAGATCCAGCGGTCCTCCACCTTCACGCTCAGGTTCGTCTCGCTCGCCCCGGCGTGCTGGGCGATGTTGGTCAGCGCCTGGTCGAGGAGATCGGTGATGAGGGCGGTCGTGGCCGCATCGAGCGGAACGTCGGGATGGCGGTTCGCCGCGAGCCCGACGGCGACCTCCGCCCAGGCGGATTCGAGCGTCCGGCTCGGGGCGGTCAGGTCACGCACGCTCGCGTAGGCCTCCTGCCGCAAGGTGCCGAGCGAATCCTTGAGGCTGCGGATGGCGTCCAGTTCCGAGGCGATCCGCTTCATCTCCTGCTGGTGCGCGGTGAGGTGCCGCGCGATGACGTGCGCGGCCTCCCCGGTCTCCAGCGGGGGTTGATGTGGGCGCTGGCCGCTCGCGCCAGCCGCATACGATGCCGAGGTCTCCATGGCTCTCTCCCTTGCATGAACCCGCTTCGGGGTTGCATCCGGTCCTGTACCGATTCTGGGGAAAGGCGTGGCTGGCACGAACGCGGCAACCCGGAGATTCCATGCGGCGGCTATCCCCCACGGCGCCTGGGGGTTGATCGCGTCGCGATCGCGGAGACATGGCAATGCCCCCGCGCTTTCCGCGCGGGGGCATTGCGTCATGCTGGTATCCAAAGGCCAGGCCACTCAGCCGTCAGGAGGTCCAGCCCATCATTTCGTTGGCGTGACCCTCTATCGTGCAAGGTGAAAGGGGTACCTGCCGTGTCATCACGGGGAAGCGGGACACGGGCAGGGGAGCGACGAGTGGCCGGGATCAGCAAGCAGTCCTGGTGCCTGCCCGAGGCATCCAAACCACTCTGCCGCCGGGCCCCCAGCCCACTCGGTCGGCACGGTTCCTGCCGGCCACGTTGTACGCCGAGTACCACCGCTGCAACCCCATCTCCGCCTCGCAGCCGCCTTGGGGTCATGATGCGCCACAGGTCAGCCTGACGCGTCGCGTGGTATATCCGGCGGTCACAAGGGCCGCATCTACGGGGGGGGCGAGGCCAAGCCGTGAGGATCAGACCGTCCGAGACGCGCAGCAGGAGGCATGAGGCGACGGAACGAGAACCGATCGCTCAGTGCACGATGCCGTGATGGTCCTCCTCACCCAGCCGGAGGTAGGTCAGCACCGCCAGCACCCGCCGGTGCACGGACTCGGTGTCCTCCAGCCCGAGTTTCAGGAAGATGCTCCGGATGTGCTTCTCCACCGTCCCCTCGCTCACGAAGAGCGTAT
>JBQCJS010000714.1:0-3752 GCA_051952485.1 Thermomicrobiales bacterium
CGAGGCCCGCACGTCTTCTGGCTGCGTGGCGACATCGAAGCCGTTGACGATGGCCGTGCCGGCGTCCGCCTTGAGCAAGGTCGAGAGGATCTTCACGAGGGTGGTCTTGCCGGCCCCGTTGGAACCGAGCAGGGCGACGATGCTGCCCCGTGCCACGTCGAGGTCAACGCCGCGCAGGACCGGGGTTTCCCCGTAAGCCTTCTGCAGGCCCTGGACGTGGATGGCGAGGCCGCGTTCCCCGGCGCGTGCGGCGGCCGGAACGGTGGCGATCGTGGTGGGGGGTGTCATGGTTGCGGTCATGGATGTCCGTCTCCGTCCTGGGGGTGTAGGTGGGACTGGTCGCCGGCCGCGCGATCGATGGCGTCGACGAGGCGTTTGCGCTCCCGGTCGATCCACTGCCCGTCGGCGTAGTTCTTGAGGAAGGTGTCGGCGAACTCCACGGGATCGTCACCGACGATGTCCCGCACCGGGATTGCGTCCGCGGCACTCTGTTCGAAGAGATCGGCGAGGTCCTCCAGCATCACGACAATGACCTCCCCATTGACGATCGAGCCGGAGTAGGTCATGTACCGTTCGATCGCTTCGATCGCCGTCCCGTACTCCGGCGGCAGGCGCTTTATCCGCGCCTTGTACTGCCAGTACCGGCGCTTCTCACCGATCATCCGTGCGATGAACATGATCATCTGCTCCCTTCGTGGAGCTGTTCGAGCCGCGTGGCAAGGAAGCTCCAGGTCGTCCAGAACTCTTCCAGGTACTCCCGGCCCCGGGCATTGAGCGAATAGACCTTGCGGGGTGGCCCCTTCTCGGAGGGCACCTTCTCGACATCCACGAAACCACGCTGCTCGACCCTGACCAGCAGGGCGTAGATGGTCCCCTCGGCAATGTCGGTAAACCCCTGCTCCCGGAGCCAGGCCGTGATCTCGTAGCCATAGGCAGGCCGGGCGGAGAGGATCGCGAGCACGATGCCCTCCAGCGTGCCCTTGAGCATCTCCGTCATCTGTTTCCCCATGAGCACCTCGTCTCCTGGTAGTCAATGTCACTTACTACCAGTAGATAGTATCACAGAATACCGATCATGCAAGAGCCATCCAGCATTCCAGACAGGCGAACCCCATGGCGGGAGAAACGGGGCACGGCGGGTATTGGTGGCACGGATTCTGTATAACTCTGACCACCCATATCGATCAGGGGGCGAGCCCGACGAAGGGCCGACTGCATCGATGGCGAGGAGTGCATGACATGGGACTTATCGGCTGGATCGTGCTTGGGGCAATTGCAGGCTGGCTGGCCAGTCTGATCAACAAGACGAACAACTCACAGGGATGGATCGGGAACATCGTCCTCGGCATCGTGGGGGCGCTCGTGGGCGGATTCCTGTTCAATCTCATCACCGGGGCCGACAATTCCATTGACTTCTCGATCGGCAGCCTCATCATCGCCGTCATCGGGGCGCTGATCGTGTCGGCCGTCTACGGGATGATCACCGGTCGCCGCGGCGTCTAGGCCCGATTCCCGAATCCACGCTGCCTGCAATGTCCCCCGGCCGATCAAGGCCGGGGGACATCCGTGTGTCCGGGCCTGGCAGCCTGGATGCCGAACCGGCCCGGCCCGCTGCCGCTGCTCGCGGGGGGATGGCATCGGTATGGGGCGTTTCGGGAATGGAGCGACCAGGACGGCGCAGGCGCATCGACGGGTCCGCGATCGTAAGGGAGCGTGCGGTGTCACAGGTGTGACGGTGTTCCGGTCCGTCGTTCCCCTTATCTCTTTTGAGAAGATGAAGAAATAGACGGTAATCGTAGTCGTTGGGGATAGTGGGGATAACCGGCGCATTCCCTACGGCCATGCGGGATTGGCCCCCGGACAACCGGGGGAAAGGTTATCCACAGCGGCGGGGATATCCGCATCGACCGCGTCGTGCCACGTGTGACAATCCCCCCTTCCTCCGCAACAGGGTCCCGGGCGATCCACACGCTATCCACGCCCTCCGCCCGGGATATCCCCGAGTTATCCACACACGACGGCCCTTGTCCACATCGGTCCCCACGTTATCCACATCCTGTGCCAGATCGTTGACTGCCGGGCACTGTACGTACACTACCGCTGTCGTTGGGGGGGAACGGTGATTCTCGCGTCGATTCCCGGGCGAAACGCCTGTACGGACACTAACGACAGCCGCTGTCAGTTCCCTGTGGATAGGTGGATTTGGTGTACGTACGCTCGTAACGTCCGGTTCGCCAGGGCCGTATCCAGGCCGATTTCGAAGCGCGGCCCATCCTCGTCGCGCAGGCTGGCGTGTTCTTCCAGCAGGGCAATCGTCCCCAGCACCAGTCGCTCCGCGGCCGAGGCGATCTCGGCGGGGGTGGAGGCGGCGCCGTCCAGCCCGAGGCAGCGGATGAGATCCGCCCGGTACCCGGCTGGCGCGACCGGAAGGTCGAGGAGCGCATCGAGCGCGGCCCGGTGGCTCGTCACCGGGCGGGAGGGATAGTCGGGAGCGAGCGTCGCGAGCACGGTTGGCGCCAGCCTGCCGACGCCCTGCGCGGCGAGGCGCACGCCCAGGTCGTCGTTCCGGAGGAGGGCGTTGCGGACCTTGCCGAGGTCGGAGAAGCAATCCTCCAGTTCCGGGCCGGCGGCGGGGTGCTGGATGCCCGGGCCGGTGAAGCGCCGCGCCGCATCCGCGTCCCCATCGCGGGACCAGAGCACCTGGAGGACCTCCAGCGCGGCGAGACCCATCGCCCACTCCGCCGGCTCGGCGGCTTCGTCCCACCAGGCTTCCCAGTCGTGGATGGCCACGGAGACGTGATGGAGGCGCCCGCCCTCCTCATCGAACCAGGCGGCGTACTCGCTGTCGTCACGACGGTCGACCAGCACGTCGAGGTCGATGTCGCTGCAGGGGCCGGCGTCGCCCCGTACCAGGCTTCCCTTCAGGAGGATGACGCGGGCATCGGGATACTCGCGGCCAATGCGCTCCAGGGCGCGCCGGAGGACGGCGTCGATGGCGGGGTCGGGCGATGGCAAGGGAACGGAAGCGGACACGGGGCGGGGCTCCGATCGGTGCGGGGACGGCCGGATGGCAAGGGCGAATGATGGGGAAAGAGTACCCTGCGCTGGCGGAGTGGCGGCATTGACCGGTCACGCGGGCGCAGGGGCGCGGCCGACGCGTGGCATACTGGACTGTAGCAACCAGGCGCGATCCGGGGACCGTGAGCCGGTTCCAGGATTGCCCCGTTCCTTCCGTCCCCGATCGCACCCCTCCCCCGAAGGACCAGGCCATGAGCACACGCACCCCTGCCCAGATGCAGGACATCGCCAACCATCTCACCCTCGTCGCCGACGACCGGGCCGCCCCTCCCGCCGATGCCGATTGCGCCTGCAAGACGGAGGACCGGCTCTCCGATTCCTATGCGGCCGACAAGGCGAAGCTGCTCGCCCGCCTCCGCCGGACGGAAGGGCAGGTCCACGGCGTTGCGCGGATGATCGAGGAGGACAAGTACTGCATCGATGTCCTGACGCAGATCTCCGCCATCACGGCATCGCTGCGGTCGGTTGGCCTGCTGGTCCTGCAGGACCATATCCGTGGCTGCGTGATCGACAGCCCGGAAGACGAGCGGGAGGGCCGGCTCGACGAACTGAACCTCGCGATCGAGCGCTTCACCAAGAGCGCCGGGTAGCGGGTGCGGAACGCCGCACGCGGCGAGCGCATGCCGGTCATGCAGCACGCCAGAGGGCCGGGGGAGCGTGGATGCTCCCCCGGC
>JBQCJS010000715.1:0-2374 GCA_051952485.1 Thermomicrobiales bacterium
CAGATCGATCGAGGCCAGCCATTCGCTGTTGTCGTGGACTACGCGCACACGCCGGAATCGCTCAGGAAGATCCTGCTCATGCTCCGCGAGCGGTATCCGGATACCCGGGTGATCGTGGTGACGGGCAGTGCCGGGCAGCGGGATGAGGGAAAGCGACCGCTCCAGGGGGCGGTCTGCGCCGAGCTGGCGGATGTGTCGATCTTCACCAACGAGGACCCTCGCCTGGAGGATGCGGACAAGATCATCCAGGACATCGCCGACGGCGCGCGCGGCACAGGTGCAGTGGAGGGCGTAGACTTCCACTGCATCACCGACCGCCGGGAAGCAATCGCCCGTGCGTTCGACCTGGCCGAACCGGGCGACTGCGTGCTGCTGGCTGGCAAGGGCCACGAAACCAGCATCATCGTCGGCCTGGAGCACGTTCCCTGGAACGAGGCCGAAATCGCCTCGGAACTCCTGGCCGAGCGGGGCCATACGGGGAACGAGTAACGCGGAGGCGGGAATCGAGCGCAACGAGGGCGGGAACGTTGGTTCCCGCCCTCGTTGCGTCAGGGTGAACCCAGCTTACGCCTCCTTGTCCGTCTCTCCCGCCTCCGGCTTCAGTGCCAGCCCGATGTCGTCCAGCTGCTGCTGATCGACGGCATCCGGCGACTCGAACATCAGGTCGAAGCCGCGCTGGTTCTTCGGGAAAGCGATCACGTCGCGAATGCTCTCTTCGTCGGAGAGGATCATCGCGAAACGGTCGAGGCCCATCGCGATCCCGCCGTGTGGCGGCGCCCCGTACTCGAAGGCATCGAGGATGGCGCCGAAGCGATGCTGCTGCGCCTCCCGGCTGTGGCCCATCAGCTCGAAGACGCGGGCCAGCTTCTCGCGCTGGTGAATCCGGATGCTGCCACCGCCCAGTTCGTTGCCGTTGCCGACCAGGTCGTACTGCTTGGCGCGGACGGCGCTCGGGTCGGATTCCAGCAGCGCCTCGTCCTCCTCGTAGTAGCCGGAGAACGGGTTGTGCGTCGCGTCCCAGCGCTGGCCATCCTCGTCCCACTCGAAGAGCGGGAACTCGTAGACCCAGCAGAACGCGAGCACGTTCGGGTCGGCGAGGTTCAGGCGCTTCCCGAACTCGTCCCGCAATGCGGAGAGCGTCTTCGCGACGACCGCCGGCTGGTCGGCGACGAGTAGCACGAGATCGCCCGTCGCCGCACCGATGCCTGTCGTGAGCGCCGCGATCTCGTCCTCGGACAGGAACTTGGCGATCGGCGACTTCACGCCCTCCTCGGTGAGGGCGATGGTGGCAAGCCCCTTCGCCCCGGCCCGCTTCGCCAGCTCCGTCACCTCGTCGATCTCGCGCCGCGTATACCCGGCGCAACCCGGCACGACGATGGCCTTCACCTGGCCGCCGCTTTCCAGCACGCCCGCGAACGCCTTGAACCCGGTGCCACGCAGCGCCCCGGAGACGTCCTGCAACTCCAGGCCGAAGCGGAGGTCCGGCCGATCGTTGCCGAAGCGGTCCATCGCCTCCGCGTACGTGAGGCGAGGGAAGGGCCGCTCCTGGATCGTCTTGTCGCTGTACTCCGTCGTCAGCTGGATGTAGAGCTCCTCCATCAGGGACATCACGTCCTCCTGATCGACGAAGGACATCTCGATATCCAGCTGCGTGAACTCGGGCTGCCGGTCCGCGCGATGGGCTTCGTCTCGGAAGCAGCGTGCGATCTGGTAGTAGCGGTCCAGCCCGGCCACCATCAGGAGCTGCTTCACCTGCTGCGGCGACTGCGGCAGCGCGTAGAACATGCCGGGATTGGAGCTGGTCGGCACCAGGAAGTCACGCGCGCCCTCTGGCGTGCTCTTCAGCAGGATCGGCGTCTCGACATCCACAAACCCGCGCTTGTCCAGGTAGCGCCGCATGTGGCGCGTCAGCTGGTAGCGCAGGAGCACGTTCTGCTGCATCTTCTGGCGACGCAGGTCGAGATACCGGTACCTGAGACGCAACGACTCATCGACATCGACCTCTTCGTTGATGTAGAAGGGGGGCGTCTTCGCGACATTCAGGATCTCGATCCCATGCGCTTCCAGCTCGATCTCGCCGGTCGGCATCTTCGGATTGACAGTGCCCTCCGGACGGTGGTTGACAGTGCCGGTGACCGCGATCACGTACTCGTTGCGCAGGTCGCTGGCGATGGCATGCGCCTCCGGCTGGACCTGCGGGTTGAAGACCACCTGCGTGATCCCGTAGCGATCCCGCAGGTCGATGAAGATGAGGCCGCCCAGGTCACGTCGGCGGTTCACCCAGCCCTTGAGCGTGACCTCCTGCCCGGCATCCGCCGCCCGCAAGGCTCCGTTCGTCGTCCGTCCAATCGTCTCGGTCATGATGCTTGGTCCA
>JBQCJS010000716.1:0-3871 GCA_051952485.1 Thermomicrobiales bacterium
GAAGCCACGGTGTCGTTCGGGATCTGGTAGACGCCGAAGCCCAGCTGCGGGATGGCGACCCCGTTGTTCAGCTTCAGGGTGGATGCAATCGTCTCGGTCATGATCGGGTTCCTCTCGTTCCTCGTCCAGCGACGATCGCGCCCGCTGCGGGGTCGCAATCGTCGCGTATCGCGTCCAGTATCGCCCACGCCCGGCTGGCTGGCCGCCACCACGCCGCATCCGGAATTCCCGGGCGCAGGCGGCCGGGGATCTCGTACGAATGCACCATGGAACGGCGCCGCCAGCCCCGTACAATGGCGACATCATCCAGGCGCATTCCCTGTCGTGTGGCAATCGGACACGGGACCCGACGCGCCGGAGCGATGATGGCGGTGGTCGTGATAGAGGAGGACAGTGAGCGCCCATGGCACAAGCAGCCGATCCCGGCCTGATCCATCCCGTCGATGCCCCGGACGACGCCCCACCCAAGGGGGTGATGGGCCAGTTGCGCATGGCGAACGATCCTGGCATCCAGGAGCTGCTGATCGCCCGCGTCGCCTCCAAGCTGGGGCTGGCCACGC
This sequence comes from Thermomicrobiales bacterium, assembly GCA_051952485.1. GTDB lineage: Bacteria > Chloroflexota > Chloroflexia > Thermomicrobiales > UBA6265 > JASGDN01. The sequence goes on from JBQCJS010000716.1 coordinate 561, forward strand.
TGAGTTACGGCGGCATGGTCTACCTCGCGCGGCAGGGCGCGAGTGAGTTCCAGGTCGTGCTGGTGGGGTCGGCGGGCTACATCGCGGCCCTCATCTTCGGGCTGCAGGGGGGCGTGCTGGCCGATGTGATGTCGAAGCGGACGGCACTGGCGCTCGGCCTCTTCATCCAGGCCGCCGCCTGCTTCCTCATCCCCTGGATCTGGGGTACCTCGCTCGCGTCGCTCATCACGCTCGTCTTCATCATTTCCGCCGTCTCCCAACTGACCGGTCCGGCCATGAAATCGGCCGTCCGGCTCGTGACGAGCGCCGCCCGGGTCGCCAGCGTCGCCGCGCTCATCTCCCTGGCCGGCTCGACCGGTTCCGCGCTGGGGTCGTCGCTGCTGGCGCCGCTCATCATCCGCTCGTCCACGATCACCGTCCTGATGTGGATCACCGGCCTCTTCCTGCTCATCGCGGCGGTGAAGGCGATCAGCCTCCCGAAGGACCCGAAGCAGGAGCGCAAGCGCGAACGCCGCTCCTTCCGCGACATGATGATCTCCCCGACCCGGATGGGGCGGTGGGCGACCTCGCATCCCGCCATTGCCTCGCTTGTCCTCGTGGGGGCGCTGGTGGTGGCGCTCTTCGAGACGCTCACCTCGCTGCTGCCGGTCTACGTGCGGGAGGTGCTGCACGCCGATCCGACGCTGAGCATCTACATCTTCGCGCCGGCGGGCATCGGCTTCCTGATCGGCACGATCCTCGGCCCGCTCCTGATCCGCCTGCTCGGCGAGCGCACGGTGGCCGTGCTCGCCATGCTGTTCATGGTCGTCAGCGCGGTGCTCTTCGGCTTCATCGGGTCGGTGGCGCCGTCGCTCGCGCACCTGAATCCCCTCGGCTGGTTCAACCGGTTCGAGCAGATCAACCTCTCCGATCTCGTGCTGGCGGCCGGAGTCCTGGCGGTGCCCCTGAACTTCGGCTCGACCGCAGCCGGGGCGGCGGTCCAGGCCTACATCAACCGCATCACCCCGATCGAGGAGCAGGGCAGCACCTTCGGCATCCAGGAAGTGACCGAGCAGGCGCTGACGGTCGTGACGCTGCTCTCCGCCGGTGTCGTCGCCAGCTTCACCGGCACGCGGGCCGTCTTCGCGATCGCCCCCATCATCGTGATCGTGCTGGGCACGGCGATGGTCCGCCACGCCTACCGCGTCTCCGGCACCGCCATCCCCCAGCGCATGGATGCCGCCCGCTCGCTGCTGACCGGCTACGGCATCGCCGAGTCCCCGGCCCCTCCGGCCACGCCCGCACCGGAGGAGCCGAAGGCCAAGGACACGCCCCCAGCATGACTGCGACCCCGGCCCCCGGTAATCAGAACGACCCCGGCCACAGCCACAGCCACGACCACGTCCACCGCATCGCCTTCGCGACCACCGGGGCCTACGGCGCCTCGCTGCGCGATGCCCGGTTCTGGACCCCCTTCGCCCATGAGGTGTTGCGCGAATGCGGGTTGCCGCAGCGCCGTCCCGTGGTGGCGGGCGCGGCGGGAACCTTCCCGACGTTGCTGGTGGGGAAGGGCGACGATCGCGTCGTGGTGAAGTTCTTCGGGCCGCTCTTTCACGGCCCGGAATGCGCGGCGATCGAGCGGGAGCTCTACGCGCTGCTCGCCCACAATCACAACCGTGGCTCGGCGATCCCGGCCCCCCGGATGCTGGCGACCGCCACGCTGGACGCCGGATCGGCCTGGCCGTGGGAGGTGATCGTCTCGACCGTGATGCCCGGCGAATCGTTGGCCGCTGCCCGCGCGCGGAGCGCGATCTCCGCCGAAGACGGCGTACGGATCGCGCGTTTCCTGGCGGACGTGACGGACCGCCTCGCGGCGCTGACGCCGGGACCGGACGATGCCGGCGTGGACGCCCTGCTCGCCGACGATAACCACTGGCCATCCTTCCTGCGCCAGCAGGCGCGGTCGGTCGCGGCACGGCATCGGGCATGGGGTGACCTGCCGCCGCACCTGATCGACCAGCTCGACGGCTGGCTGGACGTGGAGACCCTGATCGCGGAGGGGATGTCCGTGCGGGCGTTGATCCACGGCGACCTGACGGCGGATCACGTCTTCGGCGCATCCGGGCGCGAGGGGAACCACTGGACACCCACCGGGCTCATCGATTTCGGGGATGCACGGATCGGGGACCGCCGCTACGACCTGATCCCGCTCTTCGTGGATGCCTTCGCGGGCGACCCGGCGCTGCTGCGAACCTATCTCGCCGCGACCGGCACCGACCTCACGGCCGGGGATTTCCCGCGCGCGATGCTGGCGCTGACGTTGCTCCACGAGTTCCGGGTACTGGAGCGGTGGCTGGACGAGCATCCCGCCGCGCGGGAGGTGCCCACGCTCGACGCCCTGGCCGGGATCATGTGGGGCTGATCGTTCCCGCTACCAGTCCGGAAAAGTGCCTTGCGGATGCCCGTCCCGAAAGCATGCATGCGTGTTCCGGTGCTGACACGCGGCACCGTACCTCTCCATGAGGAACGCCTTCCGGTCAGGCGGGAACCGGCAGGTGGACGGCCCGCCGTTTGCTCTCCAGCAATGCCTGATCCGCCAGCCAGAGCACATCCTCACCCCCGCGGCCGGGAAGGCCGGCCGCCCGGCCCACGCTGACCTCCACGCCCAGCGAACGCAGGTCGCTGCCCGCGATCGCCGTCGCCAGGGCGACCAGGAAGCGATCGGTCGCCCCATCCGCGCCGGGCACGAAGGCGACGAACTCATCGCCGCCGAACCGCGCCGCCATCCCGTCGCGCGGCACGAGATCGGCCAGCATCTGCGCGAAGGCAACCAGCACCCGGTCTCCGGCATCGTGACCGAGGCGGTCGTTCACCTCCTTGAAGCGATCGAGGTCGAAGAAGAGGACCTCATAGGCCGCGCCGGGGTTGACCCCCTGCCACGCCGCGAGCCGCGCCAGCCAGTTCTTGCGATTGGGCAGGCCGGTCAGGCCGTCCAGGCTGGCCTCGGCCACCAGTTGCGCCTGCAAGTCCGTCAGCTCGCGCACCAGCGCCTGCTGCACGCGGAGGATGACGATGGCGAGCACGATGGTGATCACCGTCACCCCCGTGAAATCGATCAGGGTATCGCGGCTGGGATGCTGGGAGAGCATGAGCAGGAAGGGCGGCCCGATCGCCCCGACGCAGCCGATCAGGATCGCGGGCGCCGAGCGCCAGACCAGTACGTTCAGCACCGCGATCACCAGCCCGTAGGCCATCGCGATCTGGAACGAGGTATCCGTCCGTTGCGTGACCAGGGTGGTGCAGATGGAGACCGTCGTGGAGAAGACGAGGCC
>JBQCJS010000717.1:0-5382 GCA_051952485.1 Thermomicrobiales bacterium
CGTCCGCCATCCCTGCTGGTGCTGGACCTGATGCTGCCGGGAATCAGCGGGATCGAGATCGCGCGGCGTGTCCGGGCGGTCGAGGCGGAGAGTGGCGGCGAGCGCCTGCCGATCCTCATGCTTACCGCGCGGGATGCCGTGCCGGACCGCGTCGCCGGGCTTGAGGCCGGGGCGGACGACTACCTCGTGAAGCCCTTCGACTTCGATGAACTGCTGGCCCGCATTCGCGCCCTCCTGCGCCGCGCCCGACCTGCCGACACCCGTCGCGGCGGCGAGGTGCTGCGGTTTGCCGATGTGTCGCTGGATACCGCCAGCCGCATCGTGACGCGCGGCGACCGCACGATCGAGCTGACCCCGCGCGAGTTCGACCTGCTGGCGATGTTCCTCCACCACCCGAACCAGGTGCTCACCCGCTCGACCCTGATGCAGCGGGTGTGGGGCGAGGACTTCTACGGTGAGTCGAACGTGCTGGAGGTCTTCGTCGGCAATGTGCGGCGCGCCCTGGAGATGGATGGCGAGCCCCGTCTGATCCAGACCGTACGCGGGGTCGGATACGTCCTGCGGACCCGCTGATGGCCAGGACGACCACCTCCGAGCCTGCCCCGAGTCCCCCGCCCCTCCCGCCACCCGCCACGGCGCCGGCCACCGCCCATCACCGTGACGGGTTCCGCGACCGCCTCGCGACCGAGGCATCGTTCCTCGGATCGTTGCGCTTCCGGCTGACCGCGTGGTTCACCTTGATGCTCATCGTCATCCTGGTGACGTTCGGGGTCATGCTGCGGACCGTGCTGCTGCAATCGCTGGAGAACGACGTCAACCAGCGCCTGCTCAACTCGGCGCCCCAGATCCCGACCCAGACGCAGGTCTATCTGACGAACGATGCGAACAGCCCCTACTCCGTCGTGCCGCCGGACTTCCAGAATCTCGTCCTCTCCGGGATCTGGGCCGCGATGATCCTCGTCAACCAGACCGACGCCGGGTACAGCCTCTCCTACATCGAAGATCCGAAGCCCACCATTCCCGACCCCGAGGACTCCCTCAAGTCCCTCGACTACACCAACGTGCTGACGACGGGAAAGCCCGAGGTCCAGACCACGACGGTCGACGGCAAGCCCGCCCGGGTCGTCCTCTATCCGTTCGACAACATCGGCCTTGGCCGGGTGACGGCCATCGCCGTCGTCGGCCAGTCGGACGAGTCACTGAACAAGACGATCGACCTGCTGACGCAGATCCTGCTGCTCACCGGGGGAATCGGCATGCTCGCGGCGGCAGGCATCGGTTGGATCGTCGCTGGACAGGCGCTGGCGCCGATCGGGCGCATCATCCGGGCTGCCGACCAGATCGCCCTGAACCAGAACGATGTCTCCCTCTCCAAACGCCTGCCGGTGCCGAGATCGAGCGACGAACTGGCCCTGCTGGCCCTCACCTTCAACAACATGCTGGAACGCCTGGAAGCCGCCTTTGCCGCCCAGCAGCGGTTCGTCGCCGACGCCTCCCATGAACTACGCACCCCCCTGACGGCGATGCGCGGCAATGTCGATGTCCTGCTCCGGCAGTTGCGCTCCGGGCGAGAGGTCCCCCACGACGTGCTGGAGGAATCGCTGGACGACGTCCACCGCGAGGGCGACCGCATGGGTCGCCTCATCACCGACCTGCTGACCCTGGCCCGCACCGACGCCTCCGGCCTCGGCGCGCGGACGGCGATGGTGCCGGTCCAGCTGGAAGTCGTCGCGCAGGAGGCGTTCCGCACCGGCCAGGCGCTGGCGCGAGGGCAGGACCTCGTGCTGGACATCCGGAAGCCGGTCGTGGTGATCGGCGAGGCGGACAAGCTGACCCAGGTCGTGATCATCCTGCTGGAGAACGCGATCCGGCACACCCCGGAGGGTGGCACGATCACCCTGACGCTCGACGAGATTCCTGCAAGCGGGGACGATCCCGCCGCCGCGACGATCAGCGTCGAGGACTCCGGGGAGGGCATCACGGCGGAACACTTGCCCCATCTCTTCGAGCGCTTCTACCGGGTGGAGGGCGCCCGCAGTCGGGCGAGCGGCGGGACAGGACTTGGCCTCTCGATCGCCCTGTCGATCGTGCGCGAACACGAAGGCTGGATCGACGTGGAGAGCGGCCCCGGCCTGGGCACGATCTTCACGATCTCGATCCCGCTGCCTCCCGCCATCCCGCCGCTCTCCGAAGGGAACGCGCCATCCGGCCGCAGCCGGATTCCACGCCTTGGCCGGGGCCGGAACGAGAGCTTCTCCGCCATCGCGGCGGGCCGCACCGGCAAGGACAAGCAGGACGCCGGCTGACCGAATCCCCTCGCCCGAACGCACCACGGCGCACCTCCATGGTCAACCGGCACGTCACGCCATGCCTGGCTCCCTTCAGGCATGGCGACTCCACGCCGGCGTGTCCTGCACGTTCCGCGACGGGGGACATCGATCACGGTCCAGGTCGATGCTCATCCGCGAAAGCATCCCCGCAACCTCGAGAACGCGGGCAAGGGACATGAGTGCTCTCCGGTACCCAGTCGCCACATCACCAGCCACAACCATGAACTGGCCCCCATGCCGAGGGTTGACATGCCGACCTCCCCGTGAGAGGATGGGGGCCGATCAAGAACATGCGTTCTGTGCGTCCGTACGCGACAATGCCCCGTCACCACGCTGCCTCCGCCCGGCCGTTTCCGGTCACCTTCCGGGGCTTCCCTGCCGCCGATGCGCGTGGTAAGGTGTCAGGATGCCGTCTGCGTTCCGGGCGAACGCGGGGACGGGAATCCCTTCCGGACGGTCGCCAGCATCCAGTCAGCCATCGGCTCAGACAACATCAGGAACGGGGTCGGAGATGAGTGTGCCCGCGCAGACCGCGCAACAACCGATCGAGGGCATCGTGCGAGGCAACGGGACCGCCTCGGAGTTCGTCGCGGATCAGGCGCATGCCTACGATCACCGGTCGCCGGTGCGGTGGATCGTCTCGCACCTGATGCGCTACTGGCCGCTGGTGGTGATGTTCCTCGTGGCGGGCCTCAGCGCGACGATGCTCAACGGTGCGATCCCGGGGCTGACCGGCAACGCCATCGACGATGTGCTCGGCGGCAGCGACGACCCGAAGGCGGCGCTCCTGCGCATCTCGGGCATCCTGCTCGTGATCGTGCTGCTGCGGGCGCTGGCGGACGTGATCGCCCGGTTCACGATCGAGGTCCTCTCGAAGCGGATGGAGCGCGACACCCGCGAGGAGCTCTTCACCAGCCTCCTCGGCAAGAGCCAGACCTTCCACAACCGGCAGCGCGTCGGCGACCTGATGGCGCGGGCCACGAACGATGTCCGCCAGATGGGCTTCATGATCTCGCCGGGCATCGACCTCATCATCGACTCGATGACGGCGCTGGTCGTGCCGTTCATCTTCATCGCCTTCATCAACGTGCAGCTGCTGTTCGTCCCGTTCCTCTTCCTGATCGGCTTCGCGATCACGCTCGTCCGCTACATGCGGAAGCTGAATCCCGTTTCCATGAAGATGCGGATGCAGTTCGGCACGATGAACGCCGGCCTGAACGAATCGGTCCGCGGGATCGAGGTCATCAAGGCGACCGGGCAGGAGATCCAGGAGCGGAGCAAGTTCTTCCGCAACGCCCGGCTCTACCGCGACTACACGGTCGAGCAGGGCGAGGTCCAGGCCCGTTACCTGCCGCCGCTGGTGCTCGCGGTGGCGGTCGCCTGCGCGATGCTGCACGGCGTCTGGCTGGTCGACAAGGGCGAGCTCACGGTCGGGCAGCTCGTGGCCTACCTCGGGCTGCTCGGACAGCTCGGCTTCCCGACGTTCATCTCGGTCTTCTCCTTCTCGATGGTGCAGCTGGGCGTGGTCAGCGCCGGGCGCATCCTCGGCCTGATGGAGGAGAAGACGGAACTCGACCAGAACGCGGGTGGGTATAGCGGGGAGATGAAGGGCGACATCGTCTTCGATCGCGTCTCCTTCTCCTACGGCGGCAAGCCGGTGCTGGTCGACCTCAGCTTCCACGCGAAGCCGGGCGAGAGCATCGCGATCGTCGGCGAGACGGGGTCCGGCAAGACGACGCTCACCAAGCTGGTGAACCGCATCTACGACGTCGAATCCGGCCGCATCCTGATCGATGGGGTGGATGTGCGGGACTGGAACCTCGATTCCCTCCGCTCGCAGATCTCCACCATCGAGCAGGACATCACCCTCTTCTCCCGCAGCGTGGCGGAGAACATCGGGTTCAGCCTCGGGCAGGACGCCAGCCGGGAGGAGATCGTGCGCGCGGCCCGCGATGCCCAGGCGCACGAGTTCATCGTGGAACTCGACGAGGGGTACGAGACGGAGATCGGCGAGCGCGGTGTGACGCTCTCGGGCGGGCAACGGCAACGCCTGGCGATCGCCCGCGCCCTGCTCACCTCGCCGCGCGTGCTGATCCTCGATGATTCGACCAGCGCGATCGACAGTGCCACGGAGGACGAGATCCAGCGCGCTATCCGCCGCGTCCTCGAAGGGCGCACGACGCTGCTGATCACGCACCGGCTCTCGCAGATCCGCTGGGCGGACAAGGTCCTGCTGATCCAGGGCGGCAAGCTGGTGGACGAGGGCACGCACGACGAGCTGTTGCACCGCTCGCGGCTCTACCGGCGCATCTTCTCCCACTTCGACGAGGTGGCCGTGGAGATGGAGTCGCCCGATATCGTGCCCGATGGTGAACGCGAGACACTGGAAGTGGGGGCCTGACGCATGGGCTTCGTGATGGACGGCCTCGACGCCGAGCAATACGACCGGACCTATGGCGACCGCGTGCTGCTGTCGCGCATCAGTGGCTACTTCCGCCCCGCAGCGGCAGCCATGCTGCTGGTGGCGGTGATGATCATCCTCAACTCCGGGGCGAGCATGGTGACGCCGCTGCTCGGGAGCTGGGGCATCGACAAGATCGTGAACGAGGGCGCAGGCAGCGTCATCTGGATCCTCTTCGGCGGCCTGCTGGCCGGAGGCGTGCTCGCGTGGGTGTTCAACTACATCCGCCAGATCGTGACGGCCAAGGTAGTTGGCGGCGTGGTGCTGAAGCTCCGCGAGGATGCCTTCGACGCCGTGCTGGACCGCGATCTCTCCTTCTTCGACGACAATCCGTCCGCGAAGATCGTCAGTCGTGTCACCTCGGACACGGATGACTTCGCCAACGTCGTCACGCTGACCATGAACCTGCTCAGCCAGATCCTGCTGGTGGTGCTGATCACGGTGATCCTCTTCACGCGCAATGTCCAGCTCGCGTTCATCGCGGTGGCGATCACCCCGGTCTTCATCCTGCTCTCGCTGGCGTTCCGCAAGATCGCGCGCGAGACGACCCAGAAGGCGCAGCGCTCGACCGCGCGGGTGAACTCCAGCATC
>JBQCJS010000718.1:0-3622 GCA_051952485.1 Thermomicrobiales bacterium
CTTGTGGCCGACTACCCCAAGGCGGCCACAAGGGCCGCGTCCACGCGTATTCCGGGGCGACCACAGCGGAGGGTTCGCGGGTAGCCCGTCAGTAGGAGTGTGTGAAGAGGCTGCTCACGGACTCGCCGATGTGGATGCGACGGATCGTCTCCGCCATCAGCGGCGCGATCGAGAGGACCGTCATGTTCGGCAGCCGCTTCTCCGGTGGGATGGGCACCGTGTTCGTCGTCACGATCTCGTCGATCCCGGTGTCCGCGGCCAGCCGCTCGATCGCCTTCCCGGTGAACAGGCCGTGCGTGCAGGCCACGGAGACCCGATCGACGCCGCGCGCGCGGAGGGCCTCCAGGAGCTGGATGATGGAGCCGCCGGTGGCGATCTCGTCGTCCAGCACGATCGCGTGCTTGCCCTCCACGCTGCCCACGATCGTATCGATGACCACCTTGTCGTCCGCCAGGCGACGCTTGCTACCCGCCGCGACCGGGATGCCGAGCGACCGTGCGAAGGTCGTCGCGGCCTTGGCGTTGCCGAGGTCGGGGGAGACGATGATCGAATTGGAGAGGTCGGTCGCCGCGAAGTGATCGGCCAGCACGCCCAGCGCGTTCAGGTGGTCCACCGGCACGCTGAAGAAGCCGTGGACCTGCGGGGCGTGGAGGGCCAGCGTCAGCACACGGTCGGCGCCGCTGGTTACCAGCAGGTCGGCGACGAGGCGACCGCCGATGGAGATGCGGGGCTGGTCCTTCTTGTCGGAGCGGGCGTAGGCATAGTGCGGGATGACCGCCGTGATGCGCGCGGCCGAGGCGCCGCGGGCCGCGTCCAGCATCAGCAGCAGTTCCATCAGGTGCTCCTGCACGGGCGGCACCAGCGGCTGCACGATGAAGATGTCCTTCTCCCGGCAGTTGTCCTGCAGCTGGATCTGGAGACAGTCGTTGCTGAAGCGGTCGATCTTGGTCGGGGCCAGCGTGGTGCCGAGATGCCCGCAGATCTCGTGGGCGAGGTCGAGGTGGGCGCTGCCGCTGAAGATGCCGATGTCGTTGGAGGGGGACATGAGGGAGGCTCGCTCCAGGAGGATGCGCAGGGAACGCGCGGACGCACGGCGGCAGATGGCGACGTTGCCGAAGGGATCGTAGCCGGTCATCCCGCTGCGAGCAATCTCCCGCACCTCCCTGGGTGTGGTGCTCGTTCGGTGACGGGGTCCATCGATCACGGTCCACGTCGATGGTCCTCGGCGAAACGACCTCCGCATCTACCGGGGGTGGGACGTGGGTTCTCGGTGGTGCCCAATCGCCGTCACCAGACGTGACCTGCACCCTACCCACCTTCCGCGGCGGAACCGCGTGCCCCGTTCAGCCGAGCGCGTCGGCCATCCACGTTCCCAGCCCGTCGAGGTAGCCGTCCGCAAAGGTGCCGGGTCCCTGCGTTTCGAGCCGATGCCCGGCGCCGGGGTAGATCCGGATCGTCAGGGGCGGGGCACCTGGGCGGTCGAAGGCCTGCCGGAACAGCGCCGCGCTCTGCTCCGGTGGGGTGAGCGGGTCGTCCGCCCCGTAAACGGCGAGGGTGGGACACCGGATCGACGGGAGGACGTCCATCGGATCGAGCACCGGATTGGCGTTCAGGCAGAAGAAGTGCCACACCGCTGGCGTCATCCCCTCGAAGTAGGCGAGGGGGCCATCCTTCATGTGGAGTTCGGGCACCAGGCGTTCGAGCTGGGCGAAGGAGAGGCCGGCGATTGCCGCGCCGTGCAGGCGTTCTGTCGCCGCCAGTGCTCGCCGGATCTCCACGTCGGACTTGCCGGCATCGCGCATCGTGTGCTCCACACCGTAGAGGTCCTGGGCGTGGACATCGACGGCAGGACCGGCATTGACGACCAGGGCGCGCAGGTCCGGATCGCGCGCGGCGACAATGGGGCCGATCCAGCCGCCCTGGCTGTGCCCCCAGAGGCCGGTCCGCGTCGGGTCGATGCCCGGGTGCGCGCGCAGCCACGCGAGACCGGCGAGCGCCTCGTTCGCGCGGTGGGGAAAGGTCTGCGTCGTCCAGTGGCCGCTGGACCCGCCGCAGCCCGGCTTGTCCCAGGAAAGGACGGCGATCCCGTTCTGCAGGAACGCGTTCCGGATCGGGGCGAACCAGCCCGACGCGTCCCGGTCGGAGTCGCCGGACCCGGCGATCATCACCAGCGCCGGCCATCCTCGTTGGGGTGCCGTCCCGGGTGGCAGGTGCAGGGTCCCGGCGAGCGTGTTCCGTCCGTCGGTGAAGGTCATCGCCTGCGTGGCAGCAACCGGGTCCGCAGTCATGGCATGCTCCTCGAATCCATCGCGATCGCCGCAGCATCCCCGCCTCCGCCGCAGGATGGGTGCCGGGCCGGCATCCGGGATTGAAATCTGAGTAAATTGATAGGATATTCAGGGGCGTCGGCCTTGCCGGGCGTGCGCAGAAACGCTGGATGACGACGTGTGAGGGAGAGAAGGCACTGCGGGAAACGGATGTGGGTGGCCGGACGACGCCGGAGCAGTGGACGGCGAGGGAATGGCAGTCGCTGGTGAATGCGCTCACACGCCGCAAGGCGATCTCGTATGGCGTGGCGGCGGCGCTGCTGGCCACGGTGCCCGGCGGCGCTCGCGCGGCGGATGCGACGCCCGCCGCATCGCCGGTGGGGGCCTTTCCCCGCACGATCGTCCATGAGATGGGGGAGACGGTCATCCCCGCCCAGCCCGTGCGCATCGTCGCGACCAGCGACTTCATGGACCTCGATTACCTGCTGACGCTCGGTGTCGAGCCGGTGCTCTACGGGTTCACGAACGCCTGGGAGAGCGGGTCGATGCCGTGGCAGGAGACCGCCGACCTGCCCTCGTTCGACGCCGCCGCGGACCTCGACCTGGAAGCGATCGTGGCGGCCAGGCCGGACCTGATCGTGGCGACCCCGATGATCCAGGATGCCTATCCGGTGCTCTCGGACATCGCGCCGACGGTGGTCTTCGGGTGGGACATGGATTGGCGCGTCGGCATCCAGCTGATGGCGACCGCGCTCGGCCTGGAATCCATCGCCGCCCAGCGGATCGCCGAGGCGGATGCCCTGATCGCCGACGCCCGGGAGCAGCTGGCCCCGGTCGCCGCCAGGCCGATGATGGTCGCCTTCGAGTATGGCGAGACCTTCTACATCTGGGGTCCGGAGACCGCCGGGTCCCGGCTCTTCACGGAACTCGGCCTGAACTTCGTGGGCGGCTCCGAACCGTCCCTGCTGGCAGCGTCGCTGGAGCAGGTGAACCTCGTCGCGGACGCGGAGATCCTGCTCTCCATCGCGTCCGATCCGGAGGGCATCGCGGTGCAGGAGGCGAGTCCGCTCTTCCAGAGCCTGCCGGCGGTCCGGAACGGCGGCTACGACGTGCTGACCGTCATCCAGGCGCGGGCGCTGGGCGACGGCTTGAGTCCGCTGAGCCTGCCGTGGGTGCTGCCGCAGTTCGTGGAGCTGATGCTGCGGCTGGGCGAAGGTGGCGGCAAGACCCTCTCCTGACGCCGGGCTTCAACGGGAGACAAGGAAGCGGGGGGGGGGTGGGGGAAGCAACAACACCCCCCACAAAATAAATGAGCAAAGGGGGGAGTGTGATTTGTGCAGTGTTTATCTGGGGGG
>JBQCJS010000719.1:0-2642 GCA_051952485.1 Thermomicrobiales bacterium
CCGTGACCAACAGCGTCAAGAAGGACCTCGGGGCCAAGACCACCACCCCCGCGCCGAAGAAGGGCATGACCTCCGCCAAGCGGGCAGGGACGACACCCTCCACCACGGGGGCGAAGGCTACCTCAGCCAGCACCGCCGCCAAGCCAGCCGCCACGGCCTCCACGACCACGACGAAGGCGCCAGCCGCGACCGCGTCCGCTTCCACCTCGGCGACGACGACCGCCGCGCCGAAGGCCGTCACCCCGGCAGCGCCGAAGGCATCCCGCGAGGACCCGGTCGCCGACATCTCGCTCTTCGAGCCGGCCCCGCTCGAGCGCAAGCCTCGCGCCCGCCGCGCGACCCCGACGACGTTCGGCTCGGTCGATGTCTTCGCCACCGCACCGGATGGGGACGAGGCCCGCATCGCCGACGCCGTGGCGAATGGCGACCCGGTCACGATCCCGGCCACCCCGGCCGACGATGCCCTCGCCCGCGCACGCCAGCGTCGCCAGTCGGCGGGGTACGCGCGCCAGTCCGCCTGACCCCACGCGCCGTTCACCACCCGGGACATGCGTCTGTGACCTCGTCAACAGCCTCGGACATCCAGATCGATCCTCAGCCCGACTCCGCGCCGGAATCCGTCCTGGCGCGGAGTTCGGCGCTGGGCGGGCGCTTCTCGTACGAACTCCTGCGGGAGGACCCGCGGACGATGGCCCGCCGGGGACGCATCACCACCACGCGCGGCGTCATCGAGACGCCGGTCTTCATGCCGGTCGGCACCCAGGCGACGGTGAAGACGCTCCACCCCGCCGAGGTCGAGCAGACCGGCGCCCAGATCATCCTCGCCAACACCTATCACCTCATGCTGCGCCCCGGCGTGGAGGTGATCCGGGAAGCGGGGGGGCTGCACACCTTCATGAACTGGCACCGCCCGATCCTGACGGACAGCGGCGGGTTCCAGGTCTTCTCGCTCGCCGCGAACAACAAGGTGCGGGAGGAGGGCGTCACCTTCGCCTCCCACATCGACGGCTCGCGCTGGACGATGACGCCGGAATCGGTCGTCGATCTTCAGCTGGGCTACGGCTCCGACATCATGATGCAGCTGGATCACGTCCTCGGCCTGCCGGCCGAGCGCCGGAAGATCGAGGACGCCACCGAACGCAGCGCCCGCTGGCTCGAACGCGCCATCGCCGCCTACGACGACCGGGGCGGCAGGGAAACGCGCTCCGTCCTCTTCGGCATCCAGCAGGGCGGCATGGACGCGGACCTGCGCATCGCCAGCGCCCGCCGGGTCGGCAGCCTGGATGTAGCCGGGTGCGCGGTGGGTGGCCTCTCCGTCGGGGAGCCGAAGGAGGTGATGGCCGCGATGCTGGAGGTCTCCACGCCGGAACTGCCGCGCGAGAAACCGCGCTACCTGATGGGCGTCGGCTCGCCGGAGGACCTGTGGCACGGCGTCGCCCGGGGGATCGACATGATGGACTGCGTGCTGCCGACCCGCGCGGCCCGCAACGGGGCGCTCTATACGATGGACGGGCGCATCAACATCACGAAGCAGGAGTGGAAACAGGTCCACCGGCCCGTCGATGAGACTTGCGATTGCGTGGCCTGCACCCAGTTCACCGCCGCGTACATCCATCATCTCTTCCGGGCGGGGGAGATCTTCGGGATGCGCCTCGCGTCGGTCCACAACCTGCGCTTCCTGGCCCGCCAGATGGAGGAGATCCGGGCCGCCCTGGACGCCGGAACCTTCGCGGAGGCGTTCCGCCGCTTCGACGAACGCTACCAGCCCGTCGCGTCACGCGGACGGGCCAGCAGCCCGATCGACCCCACCACGACCGGAGGCGCCTCGTGAGCGACCAACCCGACCGGCCCCAGGACCTCGAACCGAACCTGACGCGCCGCCGACGCCGGACGTGGGTCCGACCCGAGCTGGAGGAACGCGAGGGCGACGGCTGGTACCAGCCGGAATTCGATTCCGAGCGGGAAGGCGCGATCGCGGTCGGGGTCGACGTGATCGAGATCGCGCGCATTGCCCGCGTCTACGACGACTTCGGCGAACGTTTCCTGCGCAAGGTCTTCACCGAACGCGAGCGGGAGCGGTATCGTGGCCGCCCGAACGAACTGGCGGCCCGCTTCGCCGCCAAGGAGGCGACCTCCAAGGCGCTGGGGACGGGGATCGTCGGCATCCGCTGGAAGGAGATGGAAGTGCTCTCCAACCGGCGGGGCAAGCCGGTCCTGATCCTGCATGGGCAGGCAGCGGAACGGGCGCGCATGCTCGGCCTGACCGACTTCAGCATCTCGCTCACCCATTCCCGCGCCGATGCGATGGCCTTTGTCGTCGCGATCAATGCGCCCCACACGACACCGCTCCACCGCGCGATCCTCGACGTCCATCCAATCGACACCCGCGACGACGGCGATTCCTGAGCCGAACGTTGCCGCCACGGCCATCCTCACGACCATCCGAGGGAATCATGACCAGTTCCGAGAAACCGACGCTCGCCGCCAACCAGTCCTTCGCCACCGCCGATGCCGCGAAGGCCCTCCTGCCCGTTCGTGATTTCGGCGCCCACAAGTGGGGGGTCGGCGGCCTGATCGTGGTCGCGGGCTCCCCCGCCTATCCGGGAGCCGCGATCCTCACCACCCGCGCGGCCGGGCGCGCC
>JBQCJS010000720.1:0-3887 GCA_051952485.1 Thermomicrobiales bacterium
GCCCGCGACCCCTGCGGCCTCGCTGCCCGTGGAGCAACGCTCGTCTCCGGCCTCGGTCGTGGAACTGGAGACGGTGCCGGCCACGGTAGTCGGGACAGCAGTCGCTCCCGTCGCTACCCCGGATGCCCCGGCGGTTGCGACGCCTCAGCCCGTGGCGGCCACCGAGCCACCTGCGGAGACGACTCCCAATCCATCCAGCGCCCCGGTCGAGCAGCAGGCGAACCCGGAGACCGGTGATGGCACGTCCGGACCGCCCGCGGTGTCGGATCTTCCGGCGCGCACACCTGCATCCGGCACCGCGGCAACGCCCGCGAGCAGCCCGGCAGCGGGTCCTGGCGCCGCCGTGATCGTGACCAACTGCGCGCCGTCCGATGTGCCCGCGTTCGGCGGATCGAATGCTTCCTTCATCACGACCGCCGACGTCAACATCCGCGTCGGGCCGGGCACGGATTGCGATCCCGCCGCCGACATCCTGCCCCAGGGCACCCTTCTGACCGTGACCAGCGGCCCGGTCATCCGGGATGGCGAACCGGGGACGACCTGGGTTCGCGTCGATGTGGACGGGCTCGAGGGGTGGGTCTCGACGGAGTTCCTGGTATCCGACGGTGAATGACACGGCGATTCGACGCGCCACCGATGATGTGGAAAGGACCGCATGAGCGCCTTGCGCGAGAGTGGAGTGCTGCTCCACCCGACTTCCCTGCCGGGACCATACGGGATCGGCGACCTGGGTGCCCCCGCCTTCCGGTTCATCGACTGGCTGCAACAGGCCGGCCAGCACCTGTGGCAGGTGATGCCGCTCAACCCGACCGGGATGGGCGACTCCCCGTATTCGTCGCCCTCGGCATTCGCCGGGAATCCGTTGCTCATCTCCCTCGACTGGTTGAAGGGCGATGGCCTGCTGACCGATGACGATCTCGCCGGCGCGCCCGACTTCCCGGCGCACATGGTCGATTTCGCCGCCGTGGTGCCGTTCCGCCATGCCATGCTCCGGGCCGCCTTCTTGCGGTTCCGGCGCGGGGCCGGCAGCGGCCAGCGGGCGGCATTCGAGCAGTTCGCCCGCGACAAGGCGGAGTGGCTGGACGGCTTCGCGCTCTTCATGGCCGTCAAGGAGGCCCACAACGGCCTGCCCTGGATGGAGTGGGACGAGGGGATCCGCACCCGCGACCCGGAAGCGGTGGCCGGCTGGACGTCGCGCCTGGCCGACGAGATCCGGTTTCAAAAGTTCGTGCAGTTCCAGTTCTTCCGGCAATGGGAAGTCCTGAAGCGCTATGCCAACGAGCGCGGGATTCGCATCATCGGGGACATCCCGATCTTCGTTTCCGGCGACAGCGCGGACGTCTGGCAGAATCGCACCCAGTTCAAGGTCGAACCCACGGGGGAGGCGCTCGAAGTGGCCGGGGTACCACCCGACCCCTTCTCGGCGACGGGCCAGGTGTGGGGCAATCCGGCCTTCGACTGGCGCGCGATGGCGGAGGACGGCTACCTCTGGTGGCGTCGTCGCGTCGAGGCCTTGCTTGAGCAGGTCGATATCGTGCGGATCGATCACTTCCGGGGATTCGCGGCCGCGTGGCTCGTGCCGGCGGGGGCGGAGGACGCGCGATCCGGCCACTGGGAACTGGCCCCGGGCGGCGAGGTCTTCGCGGCGATCCGGCGTGAGATCGGCGATGTCCCGATCATCGTGGAGGACCTCGGGGTCATCACGCCCGATGTGATCGCGTTGCGGGAGACGCTCGGGTTGCCCGGCATGAAGGTGCTCCAGTTCGCTTTCGACGGCGACCCGCGCAATGACTACCTGCCACACAACTACCGACCGGAATCGGTGGTCTACACGGCGACCCACGACAACCAGACGACGGTGGGATGGTTCTGGTCGCTCCCGGAGCCCGAGCGGGAGCATGTCCGCAACTACCTGGGGCGCTCCGGCGACGACATCGCGTGGGACATGATCCGGCTCGCGCTCCAATCACCTGCCCAGACGGCGATCCTGTCCATGCAGGACATCCTGCGGCTGGGCGATGCGGCGCGGATGAATGTCCCGGGCCAGGCGCTGGGCAACTGGTCGTGGCGGGTCCAGGAACATCAGCTCGACTGGGGCATGGCGAGCGGGCTACGGAACCTCGTGGAAACGTACGGCCGGCTCGAACATGGCGGGCGTCCTCCCCGCGATCCCAATCCGTGGGACTACACCCGGATCGACGGGCCGGTGAAGGCCGTCGATCCCTTCGCCTGATGTAACGACTTCGGAGCATGCCACCTCTCCCGGTGATGCGTCGCCGGGGACGTGGCAGGGTCCATGCTCATCTGCCCTATGCCGACGCCGGCGCTGCCATTCAGGAGGACCCGCATGACCAAATCCGGAGCGTTCACGTTCGTCCTGCACAGTCACTTGCCCTATGCGCGCCAGGCCGGGTTCTGGCCTCATGGCGAGGAGTGGGTGCACGAGGCGATTGCCGAAACCTACGTGCCCCTGTGGGACGCCCTCTACGACCTTGCCGACGAGGGTATCGACTACAGGATCACCGTGAGCGTGACGCCGATCCTGGCCGAACAGCTTGCCGATCCCCTGATCCAGGAGCACTTTCGCGTCTATGCGGAGGAGCGGGTAACCTGGGCCGGGCAGGACATCGACCGTTTCGAGGCGGACGGCGATGCGGAGATGCGCGACCTCGCTGTCTTCTACCGGGACTGGTACGCCCAGAAGCTTGCGAGCTTCCGTGACCGCTACGGCTCGGACCTGATCGGCGCGCTTAAGGTGCTCCAGGATCGCGGACTGGTCGAGATCTCCACGAGCGCGGCCACGCACGGCTACCTGCCGCTGCTCTCCCGCGACTCGTCCATCTACGGCCAGCTTCAGACCGGCGTCGATTCCTACCAGCGGATGTTCGGGCGCCGGCCGAAGGCGATCTGGCTCCCGGAATGCGCCTACCGCCCGGCCTACGTCCAGGAACTGCCCGATGGCCAGTCGGTGACCCGGCCAGGTATCGAGTCCTACCTGGCCGCCCAGGATATCCGCGTCTTCTTCAGCGAGACGCACACTGTCGAGGGCGGCCAGCCCGTCAGCAAGGCTGCTGGCGAGGCGATCGGCGCGTATGGGCAGGTGTCCCGCCGCTATGTCGTGACGCCGACCACGGATGAGCAGAAGGAGCCGGGCACGACCTTCCGCGCCTACTGGGTTGGGGACGCGCCGGGAAAGGTCGCCGTCCTCGGCCGGAACAACCGCACTGGGCAGCAGGTCTGGTCGGGTGACTTCGGCTACCCGGGCGACAAGGACTATCGCGAGTTCCATCGCAAGGATGCCGAGTCGGGGATGCAGTACTGGCGGATCGGCGGGCCGAAGGTCGACCTGGGCGACAAGCCATCCTACAACCCCGCGTGGGCCCAGGACCGCGTGAAGGAACACGCCCAGCACTACATCGGGCTGGTCGCGGAGTTGCTTCGCGACTACAACGCCCAGACCGGCGAGTACGGCATCATCGCATCGAACTACGACACGGAACTCTTCGGCCACTGGTGGTTCGAGGGCGTGGACTGGCTGAAGCTGGTCCTGCGCGGGCTCGCCGCGTCCGATGTGGTCGATCTCACCACGGCCTCGACCTTTGTCGACGAGCATGCGTCGGGCGTCGTGATGAACCTTCCCGAGTCGAGCTGGGGCTCCGGGGGCAACCACTTCACCTGGATGAACCGGGACACGGAATGGATGTGGCCGATCATCCACGAGTGCGAGCTGACGATGGAAACGCTGGTCGCGACCTATCCGGACGCGACGGGCGACCGCAAGGCGGCCCTCGATCACGCCGCGCGCGAGCTCCTGCTGCTCGAGAGCAGCGACTGGCCCTTCCTCGTGACGACGGGCCAGGCGAAGGAATATGCCATCGAGCGCTTCC
>JBQCJS010000721.1:0-4213 GCA_051952485.1 Thermomicrobiales bacterium
TCCCGCCCCCTTGGAGCCGGCCGACGCCGCCTACGCCTTATCTCCACCGATGGCACACAGCCCGGGGGGTAACGTAAATTTGGCGTTCCCCCGCGGGCTGTTTCGCCGTGGCTTCCTATGCGGTTGCTGGCATCGTGGCGGGCGCCTCGTCGGACGGCTGGACATGCTCCGGCCCCATGCGCAGGAGGTCGAGGACCGTATCGACGTGCTCCAGCGTCGTGCGCGGGATCTCCAGCGTGTACGTCCTGTTCGTGCTGGTGTCCTGAAGGGTCACGGAGATGACGACGTGCAGGTTGCTGACCGTGGAGACGAGGTGATCGCGGTCGATCTCCGCATAGGGATGCATCCGCATACCCAGGATGTTCGAGCGCAGCAGGTAGACCTTGGCCGGGCTCACGGCCACGCTGACGAAGAGCGGCAGGTCCTCATGGTCCGCCGCGGCGAACTGGCCGACGGTGCTGCCGAGGGCCGCATCGCTGGCGCTTCCTCCTCCGGCAATGCCGCCGAGGGCCAGCCCGGTGAGTTCGTCGCCAATCGTTCCTGCCGGACGCATGGTCACGCAGCCGACGATGGTGTTGTCGCCCGTGACCTCACGGGCGCGATCCACTCTGGACATCGAGGAATCTCCTGATTCAGGCCGGTGGCGCGGCGGGCACGACCGGTGCGGGCAACGGCGAGGGTGGCGTCGTCGCGGTGGATGCCGGCGCCGGTTCCGGGGCGATCCCCTTTTCCGCGCGCCGGTCGAAGTAGTAGAGCGTCGCCGTGATGATGGTGATCGGGTAGAACACGATGAAGATCGCGCTGGAGACGATGCCGGCAACCGGGATCGAGACCCCCGCGAGCACGAGCAGGATGCCGATCAGCGGACCCGGCACGGCCACGGCGTAGGTGACGAGCACCGCAACGCCCAGGGTGCTGAGCCATTTGCCCTTGATCGTGTCGCGGGCGACGGTCCGCGCGCGGGTCCAGCTTGCCCCGTCGAAGATGATCGCCTGTGGCGAGTAGAGCCACTGCGTCGCCAGGTACACCGCCAGCGGGATACCGATCACCGTGAGCGAGATGACCGTCAGGATGAGGGCATTGAGCAGCGCCGCGCCGACGATCGCCGGCATGAACGGCACGCTCTCCCGCAGGGGATCGAGGACCCCCTTCGACTGTCCGGCGAGGACCCGCCGGGTGGCGATGATGATGCCCGGTGCTACCAGCGCCTGCACCAGCACGTGGAAGACGAAACTGATGCCCCACCCCACGATGCCATGCGAGCGCGTGACCTCGTTCAGCAGGTCCGAGGAGATGCTCCAGCGCGTGAGCGCCTCCTGGACGACCGCCGCCAACGCGGCGACCGGAATGAGGAGCAGGCAGGAGACCAGGAATGCCGGGATGTTCCTGAAGAAGAGCCCCACGGCGCGCATCAGGTGGCGCCAGGTGATGAACGAGATGACGAACGCCGCGAGCAGCGCCACGATCACGCCGGCCTCGACCAGCCGCGGATGGCCGGGGAAGATCTTCAGGATGTCGCCGCCCACGCCGGACACCGTGCAGAAGAACGCGCTCGGACCGAGCCCGACCACCTTCGCATTCGGGATCGGCAGGCTCTTCGCGCGCAGGTCATCGGTCCAGCTGATCGGGCGCGTCCAGCGGTCGGTGACGTTCGGGCTCTTCGGCCCATCGAGCACCCACGACTGGCGCTCCCCCCAGCGGCCCTGGAACAGTGCCCAGGCGAACGGCCCCTCCGGATCGATCTCCGTAGGCACCACGATGGCCTTGAGCGGCGTGGCGACCGAATCCGGGTCGCTGCGGTCGCATCCGAAACCGGCCCCATGCTCTCCCCACCCGAGCCAGACCTCGCTCGAGAAGTAGTCGGCATGCGATCCGGATGCCGGATAGGTCACGATGTGCGTGCCGTCGAACTGCGCCTTCGCTTCATTCCAGGTCGCGTTCTCGCCCCGCTCATGCTGGGCGAAGGTGATCATCACCGGGTCCTGGGTGAGCGCCTCCTCCGGGGTATCCGCGTCGAAGGTGAGCTGCACCATCTCCCAGTCGGATTCGTGATCGTCCAGGAAATCGTTGTAGACCCAGTAGAAGAAGTACTGGAGGGCCAGTTGCCCCGGCCGTCCCTCTTCCCGCACCACGCGGGCATAGGTGGAGGGCACAAGGCCCAGTTCGCCGATCCGTTCCCTGGACCACGTCTCGTACGTGCAACCGGGATCGAGCGAGTCTCCGGGCAGGTCGAGGTAGTAGTGCTCGTCGGAGTCGACCAGGTCCTGGGCCGATGGCCCCGTCATGATGACGGGATCCTCGGCCTCACCCTCTCCCGCGTCGCGTCGGAGCTTCACCTCCGGGTAGTTCAGGGAGACGTCCACCGCGATCGGTAGGTATTGCTCCCCGGACGGATCGCACGGCTTGAGCTGCTTCTTGAGCATCGCCACCGGCGCGTACTTGTCCGCCAGCTCCTGCTCGGCGGGCGTGACACTCGTCCCCCCGAATCCGCGCGCCAGCGTTCCCTTCCGGCCCGCGCCAGTCTGCGGAACCGGCGTCGCGACCCCGTTCGCGGCGGGGGATGCCGCCGGCGATGGCGTGGCCGACTCGACGACGTCCGGCGTGCCCTGTGCCACCGCGACGGCAACCGGTCCACCGGTCGCGGCGAGGATCGCGATCAGGCCGACCAGAACCGGCAGGAGGCCCCGCAGCAAGCCCGGCCATTGCACGCCCGCAGGACGATGTTGGCCGCGCGCCGATGATGCCCCGGATGACCGCGACCGCGCGATCGCGCCACTGGGATTCCGCATGGTGGTGGGTGTCCTCCGGATGCACCGAGCACCACTGCGACTGCAGTGGTGCTCGGTATCGCTTGCTACGTGCTGCTGGCGTCAGGTGGCTAGAGCGAATCGAAGACGTGATCGAGCTCATGATGCACCTTGCGGACCGAACCGCGCACATCGCTCCACGCCTTCTTGGTATCGCCTTCCGCCTCGCTCAGCACATCGTCGATCTTGCGATCGAGGTCGTCGAACCCGTGCTGGATGTCGCGGTAGGAGCGCTTGATCTCCCGCGTCGCATCCTCGGGGAGCTTGTCGGCCTCATCAAGCTTGGCCTTCAGGTCCTCGAGCCCGCTCTTGAGATCATCGTAGGCGTCCTTGGTCGCGTCGTCGACATGCGTGCCGAGATCGTCGACCTTCTTCTTCGCGTCATCGTACGCCGCATCCACGTCGGCGCGGGCCCGTTCGAGCGTGTCTTCCGTCACCGGAGTCTGGGCCATCGCCGCCGATCCCAGGCCGAGACCCACCACCGAAAGCGCCAGGCCCACACCCGCGCCACGCTTCAGCACCGTCCGTCGTTCCATCGCCCCGCTCTCCATTGTGCCTCCCACCAATTGCGCATAGATCACTGATGCCACGATCGACTTGACGTGACAGGGCCCCATCGGAGTATCTCCGAACGGAATGACGATCCCGTAGGTGCATCATAGCGAAGCAACTATTGTCTTGGCAACGGTACCTTTTCGAGGATTCCCAAGGGCGTTTCTCCGCTCCCTCCTTGAGATCCATTCGACAGGGACACAGATTGATAATCGGGGCATCAGACACCCCCTGCCACCGATCCGTTGCGCCCCGCCAGGATCGCACACGACCACGCCCGTTCCTGTTGCGACTGATTCGCATGGCACGATCGCCCCGTGCTTACCTATAATCAGCAGAACACGCCATGGGTGCACCCCGCCTGCCTCCCAGCCAGCCATCTTCATGACCAAGCGAGACATGCGATGCCTTCCTCCCTCCCCACCCAGAAGAGTGAACCGGTCGCCTCGGTCTGTCCCCGCTTCCATCGCGCCGTAGAGCTGATCGGTCGCCGGTGGACCGGCGCCATCCTCAGCGCGATGCTCTCCGGGGCCTCGCGGTTCACCGACATCGTGAATGCCGTGCCCGGGCTCAGTGACCGCCTGCTCTCCGAACGCCTGAAGGAGCTGGAGACAGAAGGAATCGTACGGCGCGTGGTGCATCCCGACACGCCGGTCCGGATCGAATATCTCCTGACCGAGAAGGGACGCGATCTCAGCTCCGTCGTTGACGAGGTGGGGTGCTGGGCCAACCGCTGGCTCGACCCCATCCCCTGTCCCGATGATGACCTGGACGCCTCGGATCGTGCCGTCGCCGCGCTCACCGCGGGAGACTGACCCCCCACGAAATCCGCTGACAGACGACCCCCGCGATCC
>JBQCJS010000722.1:0-7598 GCA_051952485.1 Thermomicrobiales bacterium
GCCAGGCCGCCGTCCATCTCGGCGACGGTCGCGATGGCGGCGAGGATATCCACATCGCTGGCTCCGGCCGCGATGATGTTATGCGCATCGTGGGCGATCGAACCGGCGATCGCGCCGCGCGTCAGGCCGAGCCCCTGCACGTAGGCGACGCCGGTGTGGCCGGTTGCGTGGTGCCGTTCGACCGAGACGAGCTTCAGCAGGTCGTGGCCGGGGTCCGCCACGGCGGCCCCGTCGACGATCGTCGGTTCGACCGTGCGGTACTCGGTGACGATCTGGCCGGGAATGACGCCCACGGCCCGGGTGGCGTCCGCCGGATCGAGCCGGAGGTCGGACAGGTGGACCGGGGCGACGTTGACCGTGTGCAGGAGTGCCTCCGGCACAGATGCTTCCGCGATCTCGCCGGTAAAGGCGCCATCCCGCGCGACGACGTGGCCCTGGAAGATCGTCATCGCCACATCGACCGTCGTGAGGTCGCGCAGGACCACCAGGTCGGCCCGGTAGCCCGGCGCCACGGCGCCGGTATCCGCCAGCCGCCAGTGGTTCGCCGGGTTCCACGTCGCCATGCGGATCGCGCGGACCGGATCGAGGCCGTGCGCGATGGCGATCCGCAGGATGTCGTCGACATGGCCCTTCGTCCGGAGGTCGTTGCAGTCGCGATCGTCGGAGCAGAAGGCGAAGCGCGGGTAGGTCTTGTCCGTGACCAGTGGCAGCAGCTCCACGAGGTTCTTCTCGGATGATCCCTCGCGCAGGTAGAGGAACATCCCCAGTTCCAGCTTCTCCCGCGCCTCGTCCAGCGTGACCGATTCGTGGTCGGCGCCGATGCCGCTGCCGATGTAGGCCTGGAGCGGGCCGCCGCGCAGGCCCGGCGCGTGTCCGTCCCGCAGGGAAGCCCGGGAGATCCACAGCGTGTTGCCGATGGCCGACTCCGCCGCGACGACACCAGCGTCATTCATGAACTCACCGAGGCCGACGGTCTCCGGCCACGCCAGCATGGCTGCGATCTCGTCGTCATCGAAGGTCGCCCCGGGATGCTCGAAGGGGCTTGCGGGCACGCTGGACGGGGCCGTGAAGCGGACCTGAAGTGGCAGGCCAGCCGCCACATCCCGCATCGCGGCGATGCCGGCGAGCCCACGCACATTCGCGACCTCGTGCGGATCGGTGACGATGGCGCCCGTGCCGTGCGGCACGACCGTCCGCGCGAATTCCGGCAGCCAGAGCAGCGAGCTTTCCGTGTGGATGTGCGCATCGATGAACGATGGCGCGACGACGCAGCCCGCGATGTCGATCGTCTCCCGGCCCTCGGGGAAGGAGCCGATCCCTGCGATGCGTCCGGCGTCGATGGCGACATCGGCCTCCACCAGCTCCTCGGTGAAGACATTCAGGACGCGGCCACCCTTCAGCACGAGTTCCGGCTGGTAGAGGCCCTGTGCGAGCGCCACACGACGACGCCACTGCCACTTCCACATGTTGCGGGCGGCGAGCTCGGGGGAGATTTCCTCTTCGGACATGCGATGGCCAATCCTTCCGGACAGGGAACGGGAGCAACGGTCAGCGGGCCGATGCTCAGTCGAGCTGGCGTTCGATCACTTCGAGGACGGATTCGAGCTTCGGCAAGTGCTCGCGCACGAAATCGCCGATATCGTCGGCACGGTTGAAGGGCAGCTGGTAGCGTTCGATCACGGCAATGCCTTCCTCCTCCTCGTCCCAGAAGGCCTCCTGGTGCTCCTGGAGGAAACCGCGCGCGATGCGGGGGAGGGTCATGCGGGCGAGGCGGGCGCGGGAGCGTTGGCGCCAGGGACTTTCCTCGTCGGCGTAGCGGCCGGGCGAGGAGGCGCGGAGGACGACGAGCAGGCCGTCGTCCCCCACGCGGACATCGACCCGGCCGAGTTCGTCGTCCACGGCGATGACCCAGCGGTTCTCCTCGTCGAGCATCCCGTAGGCATAGAAGCTGGCGCGGACGAGGGCATCCCTGGCGGGGGCGAGGGCAAGGCGGTCGCGGCCGATCACGTCGTCCGGATCGAGCGCGTCGATGGCATGGTTGAGATCGTCGATGGACATGGTCCGGGCATCCTCCGTCTGACGATGCGTTGGGGCGGGTCCAGTCGGGGACCAGCTGCATCGTGGATCGTCATGATGCCACGAGACGGGCGCCAAGCGGGCATGGCTCCGGGGGATTCGTGGGGATTCATGGCGGTGATTGCGAAACCGTGAACTTGTAGGAAGCGTGGTCGGGGAACGATACTCGGACACACTACCGATCGGTATGGTGCCGCGCTGTGCCGATTGTCAACGCCGGTGTCCCGACTCCACCGCGACCATCGCCAATGGCGCGCCTGTGCCGGACACATTCCGCGTTCCGGGGGACGAACGATTGCCCGGAGCACGGATCCTTGGGGGAACGCAATCCATGATCTCGCGAGTTTCGTCAGTGCCGATCGAGCTCCCGGAGCGGATCGAGCGGCTTCACGATCTGGCCTACAACCTGTGGTGGACCTGGAGCAAGCCGGCGCGCTTGATCTTCCGCCAGCTCCATCCCGTCCTCTGGGACCTCGTGGAGCAGAATCCCGTCCTCTTCCTCCACCGCATCGACAAGGAGCGACTGGAGGCTGCCGCGAGCAATCCCGCCTATCTGGCGGCCTACGACAAGGTCGTTCGCGCGTTCGACGCGATGATGAACCAGCCGAAGGCCGAGACCTGGCTGGGCAAGAACTGCCCCGCCCTGATCGACAAGCCGCTCGCCTACTTCTCCGCGGAGTTCGGCCTGCACCGGGCGTTGCCGATCTATTCCGGTGGCCTCGGCGTGCTGGCGGGCGACCATATCAAGGAAGCCAGCGACATGGGCATCCCCCTCGTCGCGGTCTCCCTGCTCTACCGCCAGGGCTACCTGCGGCAGCGGATCGATTCCGGCGGATGGCAGCATGACGTGCCCGGCAACCTGAACCCGGATTCGGAGCCGACCCTGCAGGTGCTCGACGACGGCGGCGATCCGGTCCTGATCGATATCCAGCTGAACCCGGACGAGAAGCTGCGGCTGGCGGTCTGGAAGGTTCAGGTCGGGCGGGTGAACCTCTACCTGCTCGACTCCGATGTGGACGGCAATCCGGAGTGGACGCGGGAACTCTCCTCGCGGCTCTACGGCGGTGACAGCGAGCATCGCCTCCGCCAGGAGATGATCCTCGGCATCGGCGGTGTCCGCCTGCTGCGCGAACTGGGCATCGATCCCGCCTACTGGCACGCCAACGAGGGGCACGCCGCACTGCACATGGTTGAGCGGGTGCGCGAGTACGTCCTTGCAGGCAAGACCTTCGAGGAGGCGCAGGACCTGGTGCGGACGGCGACCGTCTTCACCACCCACACTCCGGTGCCCGCCGGCCACGACATCTATCCCGATACCATGATCGACCGCTACTTCAGCTCCTACTGGCCGGAGATGGGGATCGAGCGCGAGGAGTTCCTGGCCCTTGGCCGGCATGGTGAGGAGCCGGGGTTCAACTTCACGGCGCTCTCCCTGCGCCTGGCGGCTCACGTCAACGGGGTCAGCGACAAGCACGGCGAGGTCTCGCGCGAGATGTGGAACGACCTCTGGCCGGGGGTGGCGATCGCCGATACGCCGATCGCGCATGTGACCAATGGCGTACACCTCCGGACGTGGATCTCGCCCGAGATGCGGATGGTCTACGAGCGCTACCTGCCGCGCCGCTGGCGCGAGCACCA
This sequence comes from Thermomicrobiales bacterium, assembly GCA_051952485.1. Classification (GTDB taxonomy): domain Bacteria; phylum Chloroflexota; class Chloroflexia; order Thermomicrobiales; family UBA6265; genus JASGDN01. Next base: position 3,715 of record JBQCJS010000722.1, read on the forward strand.
GGAGAGCGAGTTCGTCTGGGAGCTGATCGACAATATCCCGGACCAGGAGTTCTGGGATGCTCACCAGACGGCCAAGCAGCTCCTGATCGACGAGATGGACGAGCGGTCGCGCCGTCGCTACGCCGAGGGGCAGTTCGATGCCTGGCAGGTCCTCTCGTCCGGCCCGTTCCAGAACGCCAGCGTCCTCACGCTCGGGTTCGCGCGACGGTTCGCGACCTACAAGCGGGCGACCCTGCTCCTGCACGATATCGAGCGCCTGGCGAAGATCCTGAACAACCCCGATTACCCGGTGCAGCTGGTCTTCGCGGGCAAGGCCCACCCCGCGGACGAGGGCGGCAAGCGCCTGATCCAGGAGATCTACACCCGCTCGCGCGATCCCCGGCTGGGCGGCCGGGTCGCCTTCGTCGAGGACTACGAGATGGGCCTCGCCAACCTGCTGGTGGCGGGGGTCGATGTCTGGATGAACAACCCGATCTATCCGCTGGAGGCGAGCGGCACCAGTGGCATGAAGGCCTCCGCGAATGGTGTGCCGAATTGCAGCATCCTCGACGGCTGGTGGATCGAGGGCTGGGAACCGGGCGACCGCAACGGCTGGGGGATCGAGCCGTCGGGCAAGGAGGGCGCCGAGCGGGACGCCGAGGAAGCGAATGCCATCTACGAGACGCTGGAGCGGAAGATCGTTCCGCTCTACTACGAGCGGGAGGGCGATGGCCTGCCGCACGCCTGGATTCGCGTCGCCAAGGAGGCCGTGCGCACCGTCGCGCCCCGGTTCAGCGCGCGGCGGATGCTGATCGACTACGTGGAGCAGCTCTACAGCAAGGCCGCCGGCATCGGCGACTGCTGATCCGGCCGGCTGCGCCCGCCATCCTCGCGCGTGCGTCGCTCGTGCGAGAATCCCCCGGCAGTGTCGCGTCGTACATCCGTACGGTGGCCTGGCGGTACGGATCGTGATAGGTCGCTGTGGCGCACGGTCGAACGTGCACCGGATGGAGGTGCGTGATGGACACGGAACTGGCCGGGCAGCCGTTGCTGGCGGATGAGGTGATGCGGGCGACCGAGGACCGGCGTCCGCTGCGGCCCCTGAAGGGGCTGGTGCTTTCCGGGGGGAAGGGCTCGCGGTTGCGGCCGCTGACCGCGACGGGGGCGAAGCAGCTGGTGCCGGTCGCGAACAAGCCGGTGCTCTTCTACGCCCTGGAACAGATGGTGGCCGCCGGCATCGAGGAGATCGGGATCATCACCGGCGACACCGCCGCCCAGGTGCGGGAGGCGGTCGGGGATGGTGCGCGGTTCGGCGCGCGCATCACCTACATCCAGCAGGATGCCCCGCGCGGCCTGGCCCACGCCGTGGCGACCGGGCACGACTTCCTCGGGGACTCTGCCTTCTGCATGTACCTGGGCGACAACTTCCTGAAAGGCGGCATCGGCGACCTGGCCCGTCGCTTCCAGGGTGGCTCCGCCGCAGCCCAGATCCTGCTCAAGGAGGTCGCGGACACCTCGGCGCTCGGGGTGGCCGTGCTGGACGAGCAGGGCCACGTGGTCCGCCTCGTCGAGAAGCCGCAGACGCCGGTCTCGCCCTACGCGGTGGTCGGCGTCTATTTCTTCGGCCCGGAGATCCACACCATCACCCCCACCCTGCTCCCTTCGGCGCGGGGCGAGCTGGAGATCACCGATGCGATCCAGGGGCTGATCGACGCCGGGTACCAGGTCGATGCCGGCCTGATCGACGACGAGTGGATCGACACCGGCAAGAAGGACGACATGCTGGAGGCCAACCGCGTCGTGCTGGGCACGATCCGGCGGCGGGTCGATGGCGCGGTCGATGCCGACTCGCACCTGGTGGGCGAGGTGATCGTCGAGGCGGGGGCGCGGATCGTCGGCTCCACGATCCGGGGACCGGCCATCATCGGTCGCGACGCCCGGATCGAGGGCACCTTCGTCGGTCCGTTCACGGCGATCGGCGACCGGTGCCAGCTGGTCGGGTGCGAGATCGAGCATTCCATCGTGCTACAGGACAGCCGCATCCTCGATATCGACGCCCGCATCTCGGATTCGCTGATCGGCAAGGAGGTGGTGGTGGAACGCACCCCCCGCAAGCCGCACGGCATCCGCCTCCTGCTCGGCGATCACGCCCAGGTCGGCATCCTGTGAGCCATCACCACCACCACAGCATGCGCGAACGGGTGCTGGTGACGGGGGCCGGGGGGCAGCTCGGCACGGAGCTGCGGCGCGTCCTGACCCGCGCCGGCTATGGCGTGGTGGGGCTGGGCAGCACCCCGCGCCCCGGTGTCGATCTCGTGGTCGACCTGCGGGACCGGGATGCGGTGGCGCAGGCGTTCGGCGAGGTCGCACCGCTGGCCGTGCTCCACGCGGCGGCCTGGACCGATGTCGATGGCTGCGAACGCGATCCCGCGCGGGCCGATGCCGTCAACCACCGGGCCACCGCCGACCTCGCGAACCTGGCGAGCGATGCCGGGATCTGGCTGCTGGCGGTAGGCACCGATTTCGTCTTCCCCGGTGACGGCGGCGCCCCCTACGCCGAGGACGCCCCGACCCGGCCCCTCTCGGTCTACGGGGCGTCCAAGCTGGCGGGAGAGCAGGCCGTGCTCGCCGCCGACGCGACGTTCGCGGTGGCGCGCACCTCCTGGGTCTTCGGGGGCGCCGGAAAGCACTTTCCGCGGACCGTGCTGACCGTCGTCGCCCAGCGCGGCGGGATGGAGGTGGTCGAGGACGAGATCGGGGGGCCGACCTACGCGCCGGACCTCGCCGATGCGCTCGTCCGCCTGCTGCCGCACCGGCCCGCTGGCATCCTGCACCTGGCCAACGCGGGGTCGGTGAGCCGCTTCGGCCTCGCCCAGGCCGTCGTGGCGGCGGCCGGCGGGGACCCCGCGGCGATCACCCCGACCACGACCGCCGCCTTTCTCGCGACGTACCCGCTGCCGGCCACCCGCCCGGCGAACAGCACGCTCGCCAACACCCGCGCCGCCGCGCTCGGCGTGACGCTCCCGCCGTGGGAGGACGCGGTGCGCCGCTACGCGCCGATCCTCGCCGCCGAGACCGGGTTTGCCGGGGATGCCCCGTCCAGCCAAGGAGGCTGATGCATGAAGTTGCTTGTCACCGGCGCCGCCGGGTTCATCGGCTCGACCTACGTCCGGCAGGTGCTGGAGCAGCACCCGGAGGACACGGTCGTCTCGCTCGACGCCCTGACCTACGCCGGCCTCACCGCCAACCTCGCCGGGATGGAGGGCGATCCCCGCCACCGCTTCGTCCACGGCTCGATCGCCGATGCGGCGCTGGTCGACGACCTCGTCGCTGACGGGGTGGATGCCATCGTCAACTTCGCGGCGGAGACACACGTCGACCGCTCCCTGCTCGATCCGGAGGCCTTCCTCGCCACCAACGTCCACGGCGTCTACGTCCTGCTCGACGCGGCGCGGCGGCACGGGGTGCGCCTGCTGCAGGTGAGCACGGACGAGGTCTACGGCGACATCCCGGAGGGTCACTATTCGCGGGAGACCGATCCGGTGAACCCGCGTTCGCCCTACTCGGCGGCGAAGGCGGGGGGTGAACTCTTCTGCCACTCGTTCGCGGTCTCCTACGGCACCGATGTCGTCATCACCCGCGGCTGCAACACGATCGGCCCGCGCCAGTACCCGGAGAAGCTGATCCCCCTCTTCGTGACGAACGCCCTGCGCGACGAACCGCTGCCGGTCTATGGCGACGGCCAGCAGGTGCGCGACTGGTTATTCGTAGAGGATCACTGCCGCGCCATTCACACGGTGCTTGAAAAAGGTCGCCCAGGCGAGGTATACAACGTCGGTGGCAACTGCTCGCTGCCGAATCTGGAAGTCGTACATCGAATTCTACGCGCGACACGCAAACCGGAG
>JBQCJS010000723.1:0-3278 GCA_051952485.1 Thermomicrobiales bacterium
CTGATCCCTCGACTCCGCTTCGTCGCTCATGCGGTGATTTCCTGTGCACCACTCCGCTCGGGATGACACGTTCCCGCGCCTCCGTGGCCGAACGCAGGGCACCGCGGATCTCATCCTGAGTGGACCACGCTTCGCTTGGCATTGCGCAGAGATCTCGGCGAACCACCGGCCGCAGCGGCCGCAACCACTGCGAGGGTTCGCCCTACGGAGTGGGTGTGGTTGTGGTCCGACCGAATCGCCTGGCAGTCCGGCCTAACCAGTTTGTCGGGGGCCCCGTCGCGTTGCCGCCTTCTTGGCGGCCCGACGAGGTGAGCAGATGCCGCGATGAATGCCCCCGCAGGATGAGCTCGTCCCGGCCTCGCTGCCGGCCCGGAGGGCGCGGGAGGCCGGGACGGCTCGGCTAGCGGCCGTCCTCGTCCTGCTCCGCGACGACCACGACGAGTTCGTCATCGTCGTCGGTCAGGAAGTCGGCATCCTCGTCTTCGATCTCATCTCCCTCGTCGTCCAGGGCATCGAGATCGAAGAGGAGCGCGTCCTCGTCGTCCGCATCCTCCAGGCCGGGTTCGTAGTCGAGGTCGATCTCCTCGGCCTCATCCCGCGCCTCCTGCTTGCCGAGGCTGCGCCGGATCGCGGAGGGACGCCGGTTGTCCTGCGGGAGGGTGCTTGGCTCTTCGCGGTCGCCCCACTCCATCTCGAAATCGGCGATATGCACGATGTCGCCGTCCTTGATACCCTGGCGTTTCAGCTCGCGGAAGATCCCCGCCCGTTCCAGCACGCGCTGGAAGCGGTTCGCGCTCTCCCACTGGTCGAAGTTCGTCATCTTCGCGAAACGCTCGATGCCGACTCCGGTCACCACCCAGTGATGCGCCGAGGTCTGCTCGACCTCCCAGGCCCGTTCGTCGATATTCCCGATCGTGTAGACCCGGCGCTTCGGGCGCTCCGCCTCCCGCTTGCGCGCCTCGGCTTCGGCCAGCTGGATCTCGTGGAGCGTCGCGGCCACGGCATTGAAGAGATCGGGCAGGCCGTCGCCGGTGGCGGCCGAGATGTCGAAGGTCTGGAATCCCTCGCCGTGCAGCACCTCGTGGAGGCGTGGCAGGTTCTCCCGCGCTTCCAGGAGGTCGGTCTTGTTCAGCGCCACGTACATGGGCTTGTCGCGCATGGTGGGATCGAAGCTGAACAGCTCGTCGTTGATCGTCCGGAAGTCCTCCAGGGGATAGCGCCCCTCCAGGCCGCCTGCCGCATCGAGGACGTGGATCAGCACCTTCGTCCGCCGGACGTGGCGCAGGAATTCGTGGCCGAGGCCGGCGCCGCCAGCCGCGCCCTCGATCAGGCCCGGGATGTCGGCCATCACGAAGGCCTGCCCGCCCTTGCCGCCGATCTCGACCACGCCGAGGTTTGGCTGGAGGGTGGTGAAGGGGTAGTCCGCGATCTTCGGCCTGGCGCGGGTGGACGAGGCGAGCAAAGTCGACTTGCCGGCGTTCGGCAGGCCAACGAGGCCGACATCGGCGATCAGGCGCAGTTCGAGGCGGAGCCAGCGCTGCTCGCCCGGTTCCCCAAGCTCGGCGATGCGCGGCGCCTGGCGCGTGGACGACTTGAAGTGGACGTTGCCGAGGCCACCCTTGCCGCCGCGCGCGACGACGAACTCCTCACCGGCTTCGAGCAGGTCGGCGATCTGTTCTCCCGTCTCGTCGAGGAAGACGACGGTTCCCTTCGGGACCTTTATGATCTCGTGATGGCCCGATTTGCCGTAGCTGCGCCCGCTCGTGCCAGGATTGCCGTTGCCGGCCTCGTAGTGATTCACGTACTGGAACGGCAGCAACGACGACAGGTTGTCCACCACGCGCAGGACGACATCGCCGCCCCGGCCACCATCGCCGCCATCCGGGCCGCCCATCGGGGCGTACTTCTCGCGCCGGAACGAGGCGGACCCATTGCCGCCGTTGCCGGCCTTCACGAATATCTTTGCTTCATCGACAAGCATGGGGAACTCTCCGTATTGGGCATCCGATTGGCGGGGAATGCGAGGGCAGGATGTCGAGGGGAACGCCGGAGCCAGGCGGCGAGCGAGTCGCGCGATTCAGCCGCTGCCCGCAGGGGCGCGTACGACGGATCGGGATCGCGGTGCGCGTGGGGATGATACCAGAACGGGGAAGTGAGGTCCGAGGCGGGAGAAACGAGACCGTGCAGCGCACGGTTGGTGGGCGGGAGGGGCGCTCCCTGCGACCAGCACAAGGCATGGCGCGTCGCGTCTGCGGGGGACGACTCCATGTCGTCCCGCGTTCCTGAGGAGCCCTCGGGCCGCCATGAAGGCGGCCCCTGCAGACGACCGAACTCCCCATCAGATCGGCGTCCCCGGCGGGACTACTCCTCAAGGTAATCGCGGAGCATCTTCGCCCGGCTCGGCTGGCGGAGCTTGCGCAGCGCCTTCGCCTCGATCTGGCGGATGCGCTCGCGGGTGACGCCGAAATGCTTGCCGACCTCCTCCAGCGTGCGCGTACGACCGTCGTCCAGCCCGTAGCGCATGTAGAGGACTTCCTTCTCCCGTTCGGAGAGCGTCTTCAGGACCTCCTCGACCTGCTCGCGCAGGAGCTGGCGGCTGGCGGCATCGGCCGGGGCCGGCATCTTGGAGTCCTCGATGAAGTCCCCGAGGCTGCTGTCCTCTTCCTCGCCGATGGGCGTCTCCAGGCTCACCGGGTCCTGGCTGATCTTGAGGACTTCCCGCACCCGTTCCGGCGTCATCTCCATCACGGCAGCAAGCTCCTCGGTGGTCGGCTCGCGACCGAGTTCCTGCTGCATCTGGCGGCTCGTGCGGATCAGGCGGTTGATCGTCTCCACCATGTGGACGGGGATGCGGATCGTGCGGGCCTGGTCGGCGATGGCGCGGGTGATGGCCTGGCGAATCCACCACGTCGCGTAGGTGCTGAACTTGAAGCCCTTGTGATACTGGAACTTCTCGACCGCGCGGATGAGCCCGAGATTGCCCTCCTGGATCAGGTCCAGCATCCCCATGCCGCGTCCGACGTACTTCTTGGCGACGGAGACCACGAGGCGCAGGTTCGCTTCCGTCAGCGAGACCTTGGCGCGGCGGCCCGCCAGCTGCAGGTCCCGCCAGCGGCGGCGATTGCGCGCCTCCCGCGCGACGAACCAGGCGCGGACGCTTTCCTCGGCGGGCCAGCCGTCGTTCGCTTCCACCATCGCCTGGATCTGGCTCGGCAGCAGCTCCCACTCCACCGTGCGCAGGCGGAGTTCTTCCTCCAGCTGGTTCGGCGCGAGGCCGA
>JBQCJS010000724.1:0-7161 GCA_051952485.1 Thermomicrobiales bacterium
GCGGACCGCACCGTACGATGCGTTCACCCCCGCTCCCGTGGACGGGTCGATGCCATTCGGCAACAATGGCGTCAGGGTCCGTCGTCCCGTCGAAACCTACCGGAAGGCCATGTGTGTCCCAGCCAGCACCGACGCCAACGACTCCCGCCACGCCCGCCAAGGCATCGTCGCCGCGCCGTCCGTTCTACCGGCGGCGCTGGTTCCTCTGGCCCGTCATCACCGTGACGGTGCTGGCGATCGCCGTCCTGCTGGCCTTCAACCTCAGCCCCACGCCGGGAGCGCTGCTGATCCGGGCCGTCTTCAACCAGGGCGCGGAGAAGGCGAAAGCGGAGATGGCCCGCCATGCGCCATCCGGCGGCATCGCCTCGATCCGCGATGAGGCCTACCGCCCGGACGATCCGGATGCGCGGCTCGATGTCTTCTTCCCGGACTCCGTCGGCGCGGACGAGCAGTTACCGCTCCTGGTGTGGATTCACGGCGGGGCCTGGATCTCCGGCGACAAGGACAACAACACGCCCTGGTACGAGATCATCGCCAGCCACGGGTACACGGTGATCTCGCTGAACTACTCGCTCGGGCCGGACGAGCACTACCCGACGCCGGTGTTCCAGATCAACGCCGCGCTCGCCTATATCCAGCAGAACGCGGCGCGGTTCCACGCCGATCCGGACCGGATCGCGATCGCGGGGGATTCCGCCGGGGCGCAACTCACCAGCCAGATCGCCGCGCTCACCACGAATCCGGCCTACGCGAACGAGATCGGGATCGCGCCGTCGCTGCGCCCGAACCTGTTGCGCGGGGTGATGCTGAACTGCGGAATCTACGACATGGCGGCGTTCGTCGGCGAGAACGACCCGCCCGCGCGAACGACGATGGAGCGGCTGCTGGTGTGGGGCGTGGGCACGACGGTCTGGGCGTACACGGGCAAGCGCGGCGGCGATCCGGTGGCGATGACGCAGATGTCGACCATCGACCATGTGACGGCCGACTTCCCGCCGACCTGGATCAGCGGCGGCAACGGCGACCCGCTGACGGAGAAGCAGTCGAAGCCGATGGCGGCAAGGCTGGAATCGCTCGGCGTGCCGGTGACGGCGCTCTTCTGGCCGGACGTCCACGAGCCGAGCCTGAGCCACGAATACCAGTTCCAGCTGGACAAGCCGGAGGCGCAGCAAGCGCTGGACGGGATGCTCGCCTTCCTGGACGCGCGGATCGGCCCGGCTCACCAGGTTCGACTGGAACACCGATCGCCTCCCCACCGGCCAGTCGCGCGTAAGCAAAGCTGCATGCGTTCGCCTTCCCGCACCACACAAGGGAGCAGAGCGTATGCAACGCAACTGAGACCTGGAGCGTATGCCATGTGGCATCCGCAAGCGCCATCTTCCCAAGACGTGTTGCACCAGCTTTCAGACGCTATCGCCCCCGGTGCAACTGAGTCGCCTAGGCGGACAGGCCGACGTCGCAGCCCATGATTCTCGACAGGGTCTTGCTTGCCCTTGAGCCAAGTTCGCTATGGTTGCCATAGGGGTGATGTTTGCGACGGTGGCTGTATGCTCGGCCTCTTCGGTGGACCTCTGTGTGCGGGTGATGGCTGCTGTGTCGGACGGCAGGTCCATGGCTGAGGTCGCCCAGCAGTTCTCCGTCAGTGTCGATGCCATCGCCGACTGGAAACGCCTTCAGGCGACAACCGCCATCCTCGCCCCGGTCGCCCATCGTCCCGGTCGTCCCCGTGCCCTCTCGGCGGCAGACCATCAGTTACTGCGCGCGCGGATCGCCGAGCGACCGGACGCCACCAGCCGTGAACCCCGGGACTGGTTGGCCACCGAGCATCAGGTGACGGCGAGCACGAGTTCCGTCTGGCGGGTGCTCACCCGCATGGGCCTCACGCGCAAAAAAGAGCCTGATCGCGATCGAACAGGATGCCGACCGGCGAGCCGCCTGGCAGGCTGATCAGCCCCGTCTCGGCCCGGACGATCTGGTCTTTCTCGACGAAACCAGCACCCAGACCAATCTGACCCGAACGCATGGTCGGGCCCCGAAGGGCGAACGTCTGGTTGCGACGGTCCCCCGTAACCATGGACCCAATGTCACCTGCCTCGCCGCCCTGTCCGTCACCGGGGTCGGGCCGTCCCTCGTCTTCGAAGGCACGTTGGATGGCGCGATCTTCACGCAGTGGATCACGGAAGAGCTGGTGCCCACCCTCCGGCCGGGCCAACTCGTGATCCTCGACAACCTCAGCGTGCACAAGGTGGTGGCGGCGCGGCAAGCCATCGAGGCGGCAGGGTGCCAACTGCGCTTCCTGCCGGCCTACTCGCCCGACTTCAATCCGATCGAGCAGGTCTTCAGTCGGCTCAAGGCGCATCTGTGCCCCGTCGAAGCTCGCACCATCAACCCCTGCGAACCGCCATTGGCGCGGCGTTGAACACCGTCACGACCGAGCAAGCCCGCCATGCCAAGCAACAGGATTTCCAGCTCGCATGTTTGACCATATGAGTCAACATGAGAATCATTCCCACAAAGTCTTCCGTCCTCACTTGATCGATGCTACAATTGCATTATTGCTGAGAATGATTCTCAATAACGAGTCAGTAGATCGGGAATCTAGGCCCACTCAGCGCTCACGGGAGTTGCCAGTCATCGCCATGCGCTTTATCTGGCGACGGTGTCGGTATACCGTTGATGGTCTCGCATGGCATATCGCCGTCTCGGGCAATGCCTCATCCCTGACGGACCCAATGTCGATCGACACAATCCCCGATATCCCCAACGATCCGGGCCTGGAGCGTAACGTTGCGTAGGTTCGACACCGCGGCACCGATGCGCTCGTGTCAGGGGCTGGAAGGACATCCGTTTCACCGCGGAGAGCGAGCAGCCGGTCACGAACCTCGCTTCCCACGCCGCCTTAAGCATTGCCCTTTGCCATGCACGGCTTGAGCGACTCGATCTCTGCCTCTCGTCATGACAGTAAGTCCCATTCCTACTGAAAAGTGAGGAGCGATCGTCCATGGCAGCCATCGCCGCGCCATCATCCCAGACACCGACTCGATGGTCACCGGCCATCGCCGACTGGTTCGAGCAGTGGGGTCTCGCCATCGCGGCGATCGCTTGCTGGCTCTTCACCATCGCGGGCCTGATTGCCGATCATCTGGTCGATGCTCCGACAGCGGTTGTCATCGCCCTTTTCGCGGGAGCATACCTGGCTGGCGGCACCATCGCCGCGCTGGACGCGGTGCGCGACCTCCTGCACGGTCATGTCAACGTCGACCTGCTCATGGTCGTGGCAGCGATCGGTGCAGCGACGATCGGCGGCTGGGCCGAGGGGGCATTGCTGCTGGCGCTCTTCTCGACGTCCAACGCCCTGGAACACCACGCACTCGAACGGACGCGCAATGCGGTGAAGGCCCTGATGGATCTGGCACCGGACACCGCGACACTGCTCGGATCTGACGGCCAGCAACGGACCATACCCGTCGGCGACCTGCAGGCGGGTGATCGCATCCTCGTCCGGCCGGGAGAGCGCGTCCCCACCGATGCCCGGGTGATAGTCGGCATATCCTCGCTCGACCAGTCGACCCTGACCGGTGAATCGGTACCCGTAGAAAAGGGCCCCGGTGACGCGGTCTTCGCGGCGACCATCAACGGCCACGGTGCGCTGGAGGCCGAGGTGACCGCAGTCGCCGCCCAGAGCACCCTCGCCAAGATCGTCCGGATGGTCGAGGAGGCGCAGGCCGAGAAGAGTGCCGCCGAACGCTTCTCGGATCGGTTCGAGGGCAAGTACGCCATCGGCGTGATGGTCTCCGCCGCAGTCGTCGGCATCGTACCAATGCTGTTCGGAGAAGCGCCCGGCACCGCGCTCTATCGCGCAATGACCCTGCTGGTGGTGGCGTCACCCTGCGCACTCGTCATCTCGACTCCGGCTGCGACGTTGTCGGCGCTGGCGAACGCGGCCCGCAACGGCGTCCTCGTCAAGGGTGGGTCGTATCTCGAACGGCTCGGCCAGATCGACATCGTAGCCTTCGACAAGACGGGCACGCTCACGGTCGGAAAACCGACACTCACCGATGTCATCCCCTTCGCTGACGGGATCTCCGAATCGGAGCTCGTGCAGGTGGTCGCCAGCGCCGAGCAACTCTCGGAGCACCCGCTGGCCTTTGCCCTGATCTCCGGCGCCCGCGAACGGAATCTGGCCATGCTGCCGGCACGCGATCTCGTCGCTACCGTCGGCCAGGGAATCCACGCAACGGTCGACGGGCGGATGATCGCGATCGGGAACGACCGCATGGTCGAAGGGCTGGGCGTTCTCGTCCCAGTGCCGATCCGCGACCGTATGGACGCCCTGCGTAACCAGGGCAAGACCGCGATGCTGGTGGCCGACGAGCATCGCCTCCTCGGCATCGTCGCGGTCGCCGACACGATTCGCCCGGAGGCACGCACGGTCGTGGCTGAGCTCAAGCGCCTGGGGATCAAGCGCACGGTGATGCTGACCGGGGACAACGAGCGCGTCGCCCAGGCGATCGCCGCCGAGGTCGGGGTCGATGCGGTGATCGCCGACCTGCTGCCGGACCACAAGCTGGAGTCGATCCGCGAACTCCAGAAACTGGGGACCGTCGCCATGATCGGTGACGGCGTCAACGACGCCCCGGCGCTCGCCACCGCCGATCTCGGGATTGCGATGGGCGGTGGGGGCACCGATGTCGCCCTGGAGACTGCCGATATCGTCCTGATGCGGGACGACCTTGGGCGCGTCCCCTTCGCCATTGCCTTAAGCCGCCGCATGCGGCGCACGATCCGAATCAACATCGGGTTCGCCCTTGCGGTGATTCTGACCCTGGCGACGGCGACCTTGACGACAGGCATTCCCCTCCCGCTGGGTGTGCTCGGCCACGAGGGGAGCACGATCGTCGTGGTCCTGCTCAGCCTGCGGCTGCTGGCGAATCGGCGGCAGACCGTCATCGCCCAGCACCTCGAATCGACGCTGTCCCGGGACGCGATGATCTCAACGCCATCAAGCGCGCGTGGGGCCTGATTTTTCGGTCGATCGACCAGGAAGCCAGTCCGGGACTTGAGTTCCGATACTGGCCCTCGCATTCCCGATCGAGAAAGGTCGCGTACCTCTCCGCCGTCGCTCGATCTTCGGGTCCGGAGTCCAGGAGATCCAGGGAGGAGCCTACCACGTGGCCTTGCTCATCAGCTGACCCTCCACCTGCCGCGGACAGGAGAGTGTTCGCATCGTCGATCGAAAGCGGACTCGTCACGATCGACATCACCGTGTATGCAGCGTCCGATGCAACCCATCCCAGCGAACGGCTTCATACATCCATCATCCATCGCGTCCGGTACCTCGATCCGCGATCAGGACACCCTTCAGGCCGGTAGGGGCCCGGGCTGCATGGACGGTGTCACAGGGTGGATCGACGGGGAGAGGCCGGAGAAATCGTCGGTCTTGATCTGCGCGTCCGGCAGTCCGAGCGACTTCAGTGCCGATCGCACCGACGCAACCAGAGCCGACGAGCCGGAGATATAGAAGATCCGATCTTTGTAGTCGGGGACCTGCTGCCGGATCAGGGTGGCAGTGATGTGGCCTTCGAGTCCGCGCCAGAAGGCCGGTGCAGTCGAGCGGTCCGAGACGACCGGGAGGTGACGGAGGTGGAACGACCGCTGCCCCTGGGCGAAGACATCCTGGTAGATCAGCCCGCTGGTATCGTGCGCCGCTTGGAGCAGGACGATGTCTCGCACCTCACCGCGGTCGATTAGATATTTCACCATGCTGCGAAACGGCGTCACACCAATTCCACCGGCAATGAAGGCGAGCTTCCGGTGTGGATCGCGCGGCATCGTAAAATCGCCCGCCACGGTTGCTGCCACGATCTCCGTGTCCTGCCAGGGATGGTCGAGCAATGCCCGCTTATAGCTGCTGCCGTTCGGAGAGAAGCGGACGCCGATGCGCAGTGGGCGTTCGGTGGGCGACGAGGCCATGGTGAAGTAGCGGCGCTTGCCCCGGCTGTCGGGCCGGTCATGGTCCAGCGTCCATTCCATGTATTGCCCCGGCTGGTAGGCAAGGCGGGATGATGGGGCGTAGGTGAAATTCACCAGGCCCGGCCCGATGGTGATGGCCCGTTCGAGGTGGAGAGTGAGCCGTCGGTGGGAACGCAAGGGCCAGGCGACCGCGTTGGCAATCACCAGTGCCTCTTCTGGACTCAGGTAGAGGGTGCCGACATGCAGTTGGGGAACGACCAGCAGCCCGGCTAACGCGCCGTAGCCGATCTGGAATGCCCGCGTCGGCGGCATGGTGATCGGTTCGGTGAGCATCACGAAGGCCAGGAACCACGCCGGTGAGTTCCAGAGAGCCTGGGCGATGGCGCGGTCGGCGATGACGCCGTGCAGTGCGCTCAAGGCCAGGGTGACGGTGAGTTGGGTCCAGAGAAAGAACCAGACGACATCGCCGCGCCGGATCTTACGCACCAACAGCAGGCCACCCGCGATCACAAAGGGGGTCATGCTGGCGGTGCCGACCCACCAACTGGCGGGCTGATTCGCGAAGAGCCCGGTGATGACGAGGGCGATCGCTGCGGGGTTGAAGATGTGCAGGTGATGGACCGCCAGGACGTATTTGGACGCCATCGCCAGGACGGCCGCCCAGGCGAGGAAGACGGCGTCCGACGTGCTCGCTGCCGGCCCGACGATCAGCGCTAGGATCAGCCCGGTGATCATGGCGGAGTCGCTATTGACCGGCGCCCCGAACGTGCGCGCGAACAGCGCGTTCACGGTAACGCAGGCGACGACCGCGATCGCGGTCGTCGTGGCCAGCGAGCCAACTGGGTAGTCCAGGTTTCCCAGTTGGCTCTGGATGGCCGCGACCACGAGCAGGCCGCCCAAGTAGAGCGTGATCAACCGATACATGGTGACGCGGTCGAGCAACCGATCCGGGAGCGTCAGGAGGCTACGACTGGACATGGCGGGAAAATCCTGGGGTGAAGGTGGCGATGCCATGCCGGTCGATGGCGTAGGCGTCGAGATGGGCATGGATGGCGAGGAAGGCCAGGCCGTCGCTACCCATCGCGAAGGCGGCGGTGGCCATCAGGTCGGCTTCCGTGATCGTGGGGGCGACCACGGTCAGGCTGACGAGTTCGGTTTCTGTCGGCTCGGAGGTTCTCGGGTTGTAGA
>JBQCJS010000725.1:0-6477 GCA_051952485.1 Thermomicrobiales bacterium
GGAAGCGACCTTCGCCGACACGATCGCCATCGCCCGCCAGCTCGATGCCCGGGAGATCGTGCTCGGCCACATCGAGGCGCCGGATGGCTTCTCCCACGATGAGCTGCTGGGGTTCGCCGCCGACCTCCGCGCCGGAGGATTGCCCATCACCATCGCCCACGATGGCCTGCGCCTCCCGCTCACCTAGCATGGCTCCTCCGGGCGAGGGCCTCCGCAAGCAAGGAGAAATGCTGCCTCCGGCGTGGCCCTATACTTGGCCCGGATACCCGCCCGCAGCCATCCCTATCCCCGCGCTGGACCCGATCGACCGCCCACGAGGGAACGCATGACCAAGCACCGGATCTACACGATGCCCTTCTCGCGGGTCTATCCCGAATACGTCGCCAAGGCGGAACGCAAGGGACGCACGCAGGCGGAAGTGGACGAGATCATCGCCTGGCTGACCGGATACGACGGGGCAGCCTTCGCCACCGTGCTCGCGGACCAGACCGATATGGAGACCTTCTTCGCCGAGGCACCGCACCTGAACCCGGCGCGGTCCCGCATCACCGGCACCATCTGCGGGGTCCGGATCGAGGAGATCGAGGAGCCGACGATGCGGGAGATCCGCTACCTCGACAAGCTCGTCGACGAGCTGGCGAAGGGCAAGGCGATGGAGAAGATCCTCCGCGCGTCCTGACCGTCCAGCAGCCCGATCCATCCTGCCTGGCCGTGGCTGGCGGGCGGGGTGAGGAGGCCATCGGCCGTCATCCCGGGCCGGGCGCGAACGGCAGCAGGTCCCGCCTTATCACGATCTGCATCCAGCGGCTCCCCGCTACTCCCTGGTCGAAATCGAACGCGGCCACCGTTGGGTCATCCTCGACCACGTCCGAGGCGATCAGGGCCATCAGCTCCCGATAGGGTTGCCCGGTGACGGCAGAGCGCATGCGCGCCCATCGTTCCGGCACCACCGCCACCGCGGTCGCCGCATCCGCGCCGGACCCCATCACCAGGCGGACCTGTGCCCGCTTCACGGCGCCAATCGCCGTCTCGCCCGGCAACGGGATCGGCGTTCCGGAATCGATCTCCCCGCTTGTCGCCGTGGTGGCTCCCGCCTCGACCCCGAATGACGCCATCGACACCGGTGGAAGCACCGCCGCACCGCCACCGGGCTCCGCCGAAGGCGTTCCCCCCGCACGAGGCGCATTCGTGGGGCCCGCCTGCAGCAGGCTGCCACTGACCACCAGGGCTGACGCCGTTGTCGGCAACAGCGCCGACACGGCGGCATCGACATGGGGCATCGCGAGCATCGATGACCCGGCCCCGCCGGCCGCCTGCGTCACCACGCCCCGCACCACCGCACCCATGCGGGAGATGACGAGCGTACGATCGTCCAGGAGCAGGAGGTTGTTGAGCGCGCCCGCCCCGAAGCGTGTCACCGGGTCCGACATGTCGAGTTCGCCGTTCTCGCCCTTGCTCCACATCGTCCGGCCGCCATCCAGCGACACGGGAGCGAATCCCGATGCCTTCCACGCGGCGGTCAGCCGGTCCCGGTCGAAATCGCCTTGCATGATCGACAGGGTGTCCGGCGACGCGCCGGTCTCCAGCGCCCGATCGAGATCGTACGGCCGGAAGCCGAGGGCCTCCACGAACTCGTCTCCCAGTCCGTACTGGAACGCCGGGGACGCGAGCGCCAGCGGCCCCACGACGGACACGATCGGGACCTGCTGGAACCACGCGGGGTCCGTCCGGTCGACCCCCAGCGCGGCACACTGGGCCTCGAGATCGGCGTAGGAGCAGAGGAGTCCGGTGGCGCTGGCCTGGCTCGCAATCCCCTCCGGAACGAGGCTAAGCACCGCCTTCAGCGCGGAAACCGGCGCATCCGCGGCCGGGGTCGGGGTCGCGCCCTGCGCATGCACGCGGGCACCGGCGGAGGAACCAGCCAGCGCACCGGCCAGCATCACTGCCGCGCCGCAGAGCAGGCGGCGGCGATCGACTACCGGGCCAGCGCCATCTGGAGACAGGAGTGTCATCACAACGGTCCTTTCCAGTTCAGCCCGGACACGGAACGCCCGGCCAGGCATCTTTCGGAACAACGATGCCTCCGTCCGACCGGTTTCATACCGAATCCGGATGATCCGTGTGGCGGTTCGTTCCGACGTGACGGGGCCGACACTCCCCGTCCCCGAATCTGCGGCACCCGGACGTTGTGCGTTGGGAGTCCTGGGCGAAGCCGAAGGACCTCGTGTCGGTCCGATCATGGGCACAGGGTTGATCCGGATCAGGGATCAGCCATGCGGCACCGTATACACCGCGCGCGGGGCGGCGATACAATCCCCACCCATCAGGGGACCATCGCATCTGCCACGCCGCCCGGAGCCGCCCGCATGACCGACCTTGCCGCCGAACTGGCCCGCCTCCCGGAACCGGTCCGGGACCTCGCCCTTGATGTCGCCGCCCTCTTCGAGACCCTGGACCTCGGCCACTACGTCCTCGCCATCAGCGGCTCCACCAGCAAGGGCACCTGGGTGCGCGATCGTTCCGATATCGACTTCCGGCCCTACCTCGGCGCGGAACTCCCGCCGGATGACGTCGGGCCGCGCCTGATCGAGCCGTTCGAGGCCGTCGCCGATCGCTGGCGCGCGAAGGGATTCCTCATCGACGGGATCGGCCCGCTCCAGATCTCCTGGGTCGAATCCTGGCTGGACGCCTGGCTGGCCGGGTCGATCGAGGCGCCCGACTTCGTCTGGACGCTCTGGGGCTACCGCCCGATGCCGGACATCCTGACCATGGTGGCCGTCGCCGGGGATCTCGATCTCGTCGCCCGGTGGCGGGAGCGCGCCGCCCGCTATCCGGATGCCGCGCAAGAGGCCGTCTACACCCGCTACCGGCCCGCCCTCACCTACTGGCCGGGTGACTATCACTACCGCAACAAGGTCGGGAAGGGCGATGTCGTCTTCCTGCATGGGGTGACGGACACCCTGGTCCACGCCATCGCCGAGGTCCTCTGCGCGCGCAATCGCCGCTGGTTCACCGGCGACGGCAACCTGCTGCGCACCCTCGATGCGCTGGAGGTGAAGCCGGAGGCCTGTACCGAACGCATCCGCGCGATCCTCTATCCCGCCTCGGGGGAGGACCGCTTCGCCCGCCAGCGCGAGGACCTGTGCGCGCTGGCCGCCGAGACCCTCGCGCTGATCGAGCATCCCGGCTGACCCAGCCCCTGACGGGTCCCGGGTCCATCCAGCGGTGACCGTTCCCACCCCAGGGGAATCCCCCATGCTCGACACCGTCATCGGCGCCCTGCTCCCGATCGTGATGACCCTGGCCCTCGGCTATGCCGCCGCCTGGCACCACGACTTCACCAGCGACAACGCCGCCATCCTCAACCGGATGGTGATGCTCTACGCGCTGCCGCTCGATCTCCTCGTCGGCATGGTCCGCACTCCGCGTCACGAACTGCTCGCATCCGGGTGGCTGGCCCTCGCGATCGGCGGTGGAATGCTGGCCAGCTTTGCTGGCGTCCTCCTCGGGGTCTGGCGGATCGGCGGCAAGGATCCCGGCACGGCGTCGCTCTACGCGCTCACCGTCGGCGGGATGTCGGCCTCGTTCGTGGGCGCCACCGTGCTCCGCTTCCTGTTCGGGGCGGAATCCACCATCCCGATCTCCGTCGCGGCGCTCGCCCTGAACCTCGTGCAGGTCCCCACCTGCCTCGTGCTGCTCGGCATCGCCACATCCGGGCAGGCAGGCGGGCACGGCGACGCGGGCCGCGAGATCCGGGATGCGCTCCGGGAGCCGGTGGTCTGGGCGCCGGTGGCCGGCCTGGCGATCGCCCTCAGCGGCGTCACGATCCCGCTGCCGATCGATCGCGGCCTCGACCTGCTGGGCGCCACGACGGGCGGTGTCGCCCTCTTCGCGTCGGGCATCATCCTCTACGCGCAAAAGGTCGCCATGACCCGCACGGTCGGCGTGCTCGTCCTGGGGCGGAACGTCCTCGTGCCCGGGGCCATCTGGCTCATCCTCCTCGCCTTCGGGGTCGATCGCCAGACGATCCAGGAAGCCGTGATCACCCTCGCGATCCCGGCGGCATCGGTGGCGGTGATCCTGGCGGTGCGGTTCCGGACCGCCGAGCGCGAGATGGCATCGAGTCTCTTCGCGAGCACCCTGCTCTCGGTGGTGACCCTCGCCGGGTTCATCGCCCTCACCTCCTGACGCACCGGGGGGCGGCATCGGCTGCCTCCCCTCGCGACGCTATCGCCGCATCCAGCGCCGCGAGCTTCGCGACGATCCGCGCGTGCTTCTCCGGCTGGGGATCGTCGGGGTCATCCGCCGTGGCGACCGCACCCCGCCGGTACTGCTCGCGCAGCCCGCCAAGGTCCATCATGCGGACGACATACCCACCGATCCGCACCCGCTCGTACGGACCGTCGAGCCCCCGGTTCCACACTTCGGCCGCCCCGAACTCCACCTTCAGGCCATCCCGCCGCGCCTGCAGGACATGCCACGGCTGGACCTCGCAGAAGATCCCCGCCGCCTGCAAGCCCGCCGCCAGCCTTGCGAAATCGGCCTCCGGACACCCGAAGTCGACATCGTGGACGGGGAATGGCGCCCCGCCCAGATGCACCTGCAACGCCAGGCCACCGTCCAGTACCGGATCGAGTGGATCATCCGCCGCTGCGCAGACGGCCAGCACGTCCGTGGCAAAGGCGATGAGGCGTCCGAACCGGGCATCGTCCGGCGACCAGCACGAGGCCGGAATCGCATGGACCGGCGATATCGCCACGATCACGCTCCCTTCCCGCAACGACCCCGCCCGGCAGGCGGCGTCCCGGTCGCTCGTCAGGTCTCCGGCTCGTCGCCCGTCTCCGGGAGAGCCGCCAGGAACGCCCGCAACGCTGTCGCCTCCCGGTCCAGCCGGGCCGCCCGCTCCGGATACCCATGCGCCCGCGACCATTCGGCGGCGGCGTCGCGGTCAGCGACCTGCGCCAGGACCAGGGATCGCACCTCGGCGGACGACAGGTCCCGGCGGGCGACCTCGGTCGAACCCACTCCCGCCATCGCCCCGGCGATCGCGCCGGTCGATGCGGCATTGGCAGCGTCCGGGAGCTCGACGGCCTCGGCGTTGTCGATCGTGGCGATCGCCCCCCGCAGTGCCGCGACGGCGTCCGTATCCCGCGCCTTCATCGCCGCCGTCAGGGCAGCCCGCAGCCGGGCCCGCCATTCGTCCGCGGCGCTCATCCCGCGTCCTTCGCGACGAACGACGTCACGAGGTTCCAGCCGAAGCGCGTGCCGAACCCGACATCGTCCACATGCACCCGCTCGTTGTGCCCGTGCGCCAGGCCCATGTAGTCCTTCACCCGCTCGCCCGGCTGCACCGGCCAGAACCCATAGGTCTTGATCGACTTCAGGTGCGCCGCATCGGTTCGCCCACCGATCAGCGTCGGGATCACCGTCGTGCCCGGCAACAGCCCTTCGACCGTCGCCTGGATCGCATCGGCGAAGGGGGAGGCCGGGTCGAAGGCGATACCCTCGTTCCGAGTCAGCAGCTCCACCTCCCCGAGATCTCCCACGACCTCCTGCACGAGGTCCCGCCAGCCCTCCGGCGTGATCCCCGGCAGGATGCGGCAATCGACATCGACCGTCACCTCGGACGGGATCACGTTGATGCGCTCCCCCGCCCCGATCAGCGTCGGCACCGCCGTGTGATGCGTCACCGCCCAGAAACTGCGCTGCTCCCGCTCGCTCGCCAGCACCGCCGCGAGGTCGTCCCAGGCCGGGGCATCGTTCGCCAGCAAGGCCTCCAGCCGCGCCTTCACCGCGCCCGTCTGGATCGCCGCCAGTCCCTCCAGCGTCCGCCGCACCGGCGTCGTGAGCGTGAATTCCGGCTCCCAGGCGTCGAGCAGGACCAGCGCCCGCCCGAGCTTCGCGACGGCGGTGTCCGGCAGCGGCGTCGAGGCATGGCCCGGCTTGCCCCGGAACGTGATGCGCACGATCGACTGCCCCTTCTCGCCCGACCCCAGCCCGAGGAAGGTGACGCCACCGACCGTTACCGGGTAGCCGCCGCCCTCGTTCAGGGCGTATTCCGCATCGCCGATCAGGTCACTGCGGTGCTGGTAGACCCACCCCGCGCCGAGCTCGCCGCTCACCTCCTCATCGGCGAAGGCCGCGAAGATCACATCGCGATCGAGCGGGATGCCCTGCCGCTTCAGTTCGAGGAAGATCGTCAGCTCCCCGGCGACCATGCTCTTCATGTCGAGCGCGCCCCGCCCCCACACGAAGCCGTCGGCATCCAGCTCGCCGCCGAAGGGGTCGCGCTCCCACTTGTCCCGCTCGACGCTGACGACATCCGTGTGCCCCATCAGCAGCAGCGGCGGCGCGGATGGCGCCTCCGCCTTCAGCCGGGCCACGATGTTCGCCCGCGTCGGTGCCGAATCGACTATCTCGCAGTTAATGCCCTCGGCATCCAGATGGGCGGCGATGTAGTCGGCCGCCAGCCGCTCG
>JBQCJS010000726.1:0-2006 GCA_051952485.1 Thermomicrobiales bacterium
TCGGGCAGGGGTTCACGGACTGGATTTCATGCTAGCGGGAAGCCAGAACCGGGGCTAACCGGGGGCGAGATCGCTCAGATTTGCATACAGCGGCCTCGTCCGGGACGGGGTGTGCAGAGTATCGCGATGCTGCGACGACATCGCCGTGCAGAGGTCCTACTCCGGCTCGAACGGCGTCACGTCCGATACAGGCGGCGTCTTGCCGTTCGGCGAGAAGCCCTCGTGGCCCTTCCGCCCGAACATCCGCGCCAGCAATCCCGCCTGCTTCGGCGGCCGGATCGCCTCCGCGATCCGTTCCTGCACCGCCGGCGCCAACCGCTTCCGGTCCGGCGTCACCACGACGCCCCCCGCGACCGCCTCCCCGCCCGGCCCGATCACGTCCATCGCCTCGAACAGCCCCAGCCCCTGCGTCCTCGCGTAGGTCGCGGCCTCCAGCATCAGCCCCAACATCGCGTAGGGGTCGAACTCGCCATCATGGAGACGCTTCGCCGTGCGCTCCAGCCGGGTATCGAGCTGGCGCTCCAGGTCCGGCACCAGCCGCGCCGGAATCCACGCCCCGCCCATCATCCCCTGCTGGAGATCCAGACGGATCGGCATCGCCCGCGCCACCGGCTCCGGCAATCCCGCCTCCACGAACAACCGCGATGGCGGCCGCAGGAGCATCCCGACGCCGCGATCGATCCGCGCCTCCCAGGTCGTGAAACCGAATCCCTGCTGGAAGTAGGACGGCCACTGCCCCGCCAGCGCCTGCGCCAGGCCATGCGTCAGCCGGTTCGCCGCCCGCTCGTTGCCACGCCGGGCCTCTTCGATCGCGGCGGGCAGGGTCGGCGACCACCAGGCCGCCCACGCCTCCGGCACCGCCTGGTCGCCCCGGAGGACCGCGACGTAGCGACGGACGATGTCCGGATCGAGCGGATGGACCGTGATGACTTCCATGAGCACCTCGCTTGAAAGGGAACCGCGTGAGGTTCCGGTGACCGGGCGATGGGCAGGTCGGACGTGGACGCGGCCGGACCCTGCAACGCATCATTGGACGCTGGATGGCCGGCGAACATCGCCGGCGACCTCTTCCGCATCGCCGCGATGCCCGTTCGAAGGATTCCAGTATGCCCCAAGCCGCCACCACCACCCGGTCCTGTCCGCCGGACGGGGGTGTGGACGCGACCATCCGCCTCTCCTTCGCGCTCGACCTGACGGACGATGGCCCCTGCATCATCGCCCGCACCGATGAGCCGGATGGCCGGAGCTTCACCTATGGGACCGACATCCAGCACATCGTCGTACCCCTGGCGGCGGGCAGCGTCCGCGAGATCGTCGCGCTGGACGTGCTGGAGCACGCCTCCGACGAGCAGGCTTTCCTCACCGAGTGCGCGCGGCTCCTTGCCGCTGGCGGTGTCCTCCGGCTGCGCGTCCCGGTCGATGGCCTCACCGGCTGGCTCGACGCCATCAACCTCTTCCGCTACCTCGCGGAGACGACCGGGCTCGCGCCCGAGCCGAAGGAACCCGAGCCGACCGGCTGGCACCGCCACTACCGGGAGCGTGACCTCGTCCGCATCCTCGCGGAGAACGGCTTCACGATCGACCGCCTGCGCCGCGTGAATCCCGGCGTGGCGGAGCTCCCCCACGCTGCCGGACTCGTCGTCGGCGAGGTCCTGCTGAAGCGCCCGGACACCGAGCGACGGCTCTTCCGGCTCCGCCAGCGCGTCGCGGGAATCGAGAACGCGCTGCCCGCCGGTCCGCTCGCCACCCGCCTGGAGATCACCGCATCCACGTCCACGTCCACCCCCGCGCGGCGCGCGTAGGCACTATCACCGGAGCACCAACAGGGGCCGGCAGCCCTACCGCTTCTGCCCGACGAGGCTCTCCGCCAGGCGATGCGCCTCGTTCCAGACCACGCGCACCGGCAGGTCGTGCTCCCGGGCGATCGCCAGGCAGGCGTCGTATTCCGGCGCGGCGTCGATCACGCGTCCGTTCCAGGCACGCAGCTTCACGGGCACATCGCCCCA
>JBQCJS010000727.1:0-3246 GCA_051952485.1 Thermomicrobiales bacterium
AGAAAAGCAGGAAAGAGAAAAGAGTCACCGGCGGTGGCCGCGCCTCGAACCTGTAGCGGTCGTTGTATCGCCCACTCCCGTTGACTCGCTGACGCAGCACCATATCCTCTTTCCTCACTCCTCGGTCCTCCCTTCTCCGCCCCGTATACTGAAGGTCGAACATCTGCGCGTATCCGGCCCCGCCGGCTGAAGAAAGGCGAATCGTGAGCGCCACCGCCACCACGACCGGCTCCCCGACGACCACCCCAACCGAGACCGCGGCGGCGGCATCCGGCGCGAAGCGTCCATCCGTGATGCTCGTGGACGGCTTCGGCCTCATCTTCCGCGCCTATCACGCCCTCCCGCCCACCCTCTCCACGGCATCCGGCGAGCAGACGAACGCCGTCTACGGCTTCGCTTCGATGCTGCTCGATGTCATCGCCTCGCGGAAGCCGGACTACGCGGTGATCGCGCTGGAGGGTGGCAAGACCTTCCGCCACGACATCCTCGATGCCTACAAGGGCACCCGCGCCGAGACGCCGCCCGACCTCATCGAGCAGATCGACCGCGTGAAGGAGCTGATCGCGGCGCTCGGCATCCCGGTGAAGCAGAAGGAAACCTTCGAGGCCGACGATGTCATCGGCAGCCTCTCCCGCTCCCTCGCCGACGCGGGCTATGACGTCATCATCGTCACCGGCGATTCCGACCTCCTGCAGCTGGTGGAGGATCACATCATCGCCGTCCTCCCCGGCACGAAGCGCTTCGGCGAGTTCCGCCAGTTCGACACCGAGGCCGTCCTCAACCGCTACGGTTTCGCCCCGGCGCTCGTTCCCGACTACAAGGCGCTCGTCGGCGACACCTCGGACAACATCCCCGGCGTCCCCGGCATCGGCGACAAGACCGCCAAGACCCTGATCGGCACCTACGGCGCGCTGGAGGACATCATCGCCAACATCGGCGAGGTGAAACCGCCGCGCGCCCAGAAATCGCTCGCCGAGAACGAGGAGACAGCCCGCCTCAGCAAGCATGTCGCCACGATCGTGCGCGATCTCGATATCGATCTCGACATGGAGGAGGCGAAGGTCGGGCGCTTCGACCGCAACGCCGTCGCCGAACTCTTCCGCCTCCTCGAATTCCGCAACCTGATGCAGAAGCTGCCGGAATCCGATGAGGCATCGTCCGCCCCGGCGACCGACAGCGTCAGCGAGACGACGAAGGCGCACCAGGAAGCCGTCGTCCGCACGACCGTCCTGACCGACGACCAGCTCGACGCGATGATCGCCCGCATCCGCGAGGCCGGGGAGATCGCCCTCGACGTGGAGACCACCTCCACCGAGCCGTTGCAGGCGGACCTCGTCGGGATCGCCATCGCCGTCTCCCAGCACGAGTCCTGGTACGTGCCGGTCGGCCACATCACCGGCCAGAAGCTCGACGAGAAGGCCGGCGCCCAGCAAGCGCTGAACCTCGACGCATCAGAACCCGCCGCGCTCGACACGCGGCAGCTCCCGCTGGATCGCGTGCGGGAGAAGCTCGATCCGGTGATCGCCGATCCGGCGGTCCGGATCTACACGCACCACGGCAAGTACGACGAGCACGTCCTCATCCGACACGGCTTCCACCCGGGCCCGATCGCCTTCGACACCATGATCGCCGCCTACCTGCTCGGCGACAGCTCGATCCGCCTGAAGGACCTCTCCTTCACCCGGCTCGGCATCGAGATGACCGAGATCACCGAGCTGATCGGCACCGGACGCAACCAGGCGACGATGGACACCGTCGCGCTCGACCTCGCCGCGCCCTACGCCTGCGGGGATGTGGAGTCGACCTTCGGGCTGGTCGCGCCGCTGAAGGCCGCGCTGGAGGAACGCGAGCAGTTGCCGCTCCTGCAGGACATCGAGCTGCCCCTCGTCACCGTCCTGCTCGGGATGGAGGGCGGCGGCATCGCCATCGACACGGACGAGCTCGCCGAGTTCTCGGTCGAGCTGGGCCTGCGCATGGGCGAGCTGGAGCACGAGATCATCGAGCTGGCCGGCCGCCCGATCAACATCGGTTCGCCGAAGCAACTGGCCACGCTGCTGTTCGAGGAATGGGGCCTGCCCGCCGGCAAGAAGACGAAGACCGGGTATTCGGTCGATTCCGACGTGCTGGAGAACATCAAGGACCAGCACGCCATCGTGCCGCTGATCCTCGAATACCGCACCCTGGCCAAGCTGAAGTCCACCTACGTCGATGCCCTGCCGAACGAGGTCAACCCGCGCACCGGCCGCGTCCACACCTCCTACAACCAGACGGTCGCGGCGACCGGGCGCCTCTCGTCCCAGTACCCGAACCTCCAGAACATCCCCATTCGCACGGAGATCGGACGCCGCGTGCGCCGCGCCTTCATCGCCGACCGCCGCCCCGAGTTCCGCACCTTCGAACGGGCGACCCTGCTGGCCGCCGACTACTCCCAGATGGAACTGCGCATCCTCGCCCACATGTCGGGCGAACCGTTCCTCGTGGAGGCGTTCCGCAACGGCGACGACATCCACCGGGCGACGGCGGCGCTCGTCTACGGGGTGGATCTCGGCGAGGTGACATCCGACCAGCGGCGTGTCGCGAAGACGGTCAACTTCGGCATCATCTATGGCATGCAGGCGTTCGGCCTCTCCCGCGATACCGGCATGAGCCGGGGCGATGCCCAGGCCTTCATCGACGGCTACTGGGAGCGCCTGCCGCGCGTGAAGGAGTTCTTCGACGAGACGATCGCGCAGGGCGTCGAGCGCGGCTACGTCGAGACGCTGCTCGGGCGCCGTCGCTACCTGCCGGACCTGAAGGCGAGCAACGGCGCGCGCCGGGCCGGCGCCCAGCGGATGGGGATGAACATGCCGATCCAGGGCACGCAGGCGGACATGATCAAGATCGCGATGATCGACCTCGAAGCGGCGTTGAAGGAACGCGGACTCCCTGCGCGCCAGGTGCTCCAGGTCCACGACGAACTGGTGCTGGAGGTGGACGAACCGGCGCTGGCCGATGCGGCGAAGCTCGTCTCCGAGAAGATGATCGGCGCGCTCGAACTGAGTGTCCCGGTGCTGACCGAGGTTCGGACCGGCCTCAACTGGGAGGACATGCGCTCCTTCGCGATCGAGTGAGTAGACCGTCTCCCCTTACCTCGCGTCTGCTCACTCGGTCGGGCCGCCATGAAGGCCGCAGCGCGACGGGCCGCCCACCGTGCATGGGTCACGTCACGCGAGACGATGCACCGAGGAACGTCCAGTCCGGCTCTCA
>JBQCJS010000728.1:0-3468 GCA_051952485.1 Thermomicrobiales bacterium
GCCGCCTGACTGGAATCGGGCTCCATCATCCGGCTAGGCCGTAGGTCAGGAGGGCATCGTCCAGCATCGCCAGCTGGGTCGCCGCGTCGTAGCTGGCAGGATCGGCCACGGCGAGAGTGGCCGCGCCACTCGTCAACGCGATCAGCGCCCGGGCGACCCGCAACGCCTCGGCATCGTCCCGCGCCGGGGTGACGGCCCCCACCAGCCGGGCGATCCGCTCCTGCCAGGCATGGTTGGCGCGCCGGTGCGCCGCCAGCAACGCCTCGTCGCCCAGCGCCGCGCCGAGGAAGCCGACCCAGACGCGGTTCTCGGCCTGCATCGGCGCGTCCAGCGCCATCGCCTGCGCGAGGATCGCCCGCAACGCCGCCGCTGGACTGGCCGCCTCCCGCTCCAGGCGCTCGACGCGCTCCCGCACGCGCTCGTGCAGGAGCATCCGGGCGTGCAGGAGCAGCGCCTGCCGGTTCGCGAAGCGATGGAGCACGAGCCCGGTGGTGCATCCCGCCGCCGCCGCGACCGCCCGCAGCGTCAGGCGTTCGATCCCCTGTTCGGCGAGCACCTCCCAGACGGCCTCCGAAAGCCGGTCTCCCTGCGCGGCGCGATCGACCTGGCGTGGCACGACATTCCTCCCCACTTGCGTCATTCCGAGGATAGCGTACCATGTGTTACGGTAACGATTGTTACGAAAGAGGATGGCGGGGTGACCGGAGGGGGAACGCACATGGGGACAGCAGCGGGGGGCACCTGGACGATCGCGGAGGCAGCCTGGGACGACCCGGACGGCGAGACGCTGCGGCAGGCGCAGCGCGACGAGATCGCCATCCTCCACGGCGGCAACCGGAATTCGGAGCCGGGCACGCCGCCGTCGGCGGGGGATATCTCGGTCTTCGTGATCGCGCGGGATCAGGGCGGGAGGGCACTCGCCTGCGGGGCGCTGCGGCAGCTCGACGCAACGTCCGCCGAGGTGAAGCGGATGTACGTCCGTCCCGAGGTGCGCGGCAGCGGCCTCTCCGTCGCCGTGCTCCACACCCTGGAAGACGCGGCCCGATCGCGGGGCTGGACGACGC
This sequence comes from Thermomicrobiales bacterium, assembly GCA_051952485.1. Lineage (GTDB taxonomy): Bacteria > Chloroflexota > Chloroflexia > Thermomicrobiales > UBA6265 > JASGDN01. The sequence goes on from JBQCJS010000728.1 coordinate 1,065, forward strand.
TGCGCCTGGAGACGGGCAAGGTGATGCCCGCCGCGATCCGCTTCTACGAGCGGGAGGGCTACACCCCCATCCCGGCGTTCGGCCCCTATGTGGGTTCGGACAACTCCCGCTGCTACGAGAAGCGCCTCCAGCCCTGAGGCCAGACACGGAAATGCCCGCCGATCTTGCGATCGCCGGGCATCCCGTCGCCAAATGACTCAACCTCACCGTGGCCTCGCGGGGGTGAGCACCCGGCCCCGCCCGAAGGCAAGCCCGGAATCCCGCTCCGCCCTGGAACCATGCCAGACAGGGGTGGCCCGCAGCCTGGTTCCCGAGGAAACGCCTGTTCGTTCCTTCCGTCTCACCGGTCGTCCGTCCTCCGAAGAGTCCGGCTCCCGAAACGTCTGCGGCAAGCCGCTTCCGCCTCGGATTCCCATGCTCAGTGGGATTCACACCGTCGAAACATCCTGTCCGAACTCCAGATCGCTTGGCGAAGCTCTCTGTACGAACAGAGTATGGCACCGGTTCCGGATTGTCAATACCCTGTCAACGGATTGTTTCCGGAACGTGAACACACCCCCGGAATGGACATCAGGACAGGGCGCCCACGCGATGTGGGCGCCCTGTCCTCGCGTGTCCGATGAGTCAGGCCGGGGGTCAGGAGACCGGGGTCGCCATCGAACCACCCGCGCCCACGAGGTAGACCGTGATCGCGGTCTGGTCCGAACCCAGGCCCAGCACGCCGGACTTGTCCTCGTCGAAGGTGGCGATGCCGGTCACGCCGCTATCGCCCACCGCCGACAACGCGACCACCAGCTTGCCATCCACCTTCGGGCCCTGGATCGCGCCACAGGCGACGATCGTGCCGTAGTCCTCGGCACTGGCGTGGACCGCGATGACATACGGCTCCTTGCCGAGATCGTCCAGCTTCGCCTTGATCGTGTCCGAGGCCTCCGAGACGTTCGAAGCCGTGGCCCCGCCGACCGTGTCGCTCGAACTCAGCGGCGTGGCATCGTTCACCTTCCAGGCAGGTTCGGCCACCGGGTTCTCGCACGTCCCCTGGTGGATCGCCACCGGCATCCCGCCCGCTCCGGGAGAACTCTCCGGCGTCGCCTGCGCGAGCGCCGACGCTCCCATGGCCGCCACACCGAGCACGATTGTCACGAATACCGCCACAACCATCCGTAGCCGACGCATACCGGTCCTCGTTTCCCTACGCCACGTCGCCCGATGCGGCGCTTTCGGCGATCGTCGTGCAGACGACGCGGTCCCCTATGCAGCCGCCGGGCCACCGCTACGATTACGTCAATACGATTGCGCCGTTACGGATGGCATCTCCCCTTGGCAAGCGCGCGCGAACCATCGAAGATCGGAACAGCCGAATCGGCAGTCGCCGTGCGCATTGGCTTCCCGGCCGGCGCAGCGTCCACCCCCATCCGAGGAACCACCGCGCCATGCCCGATCCCGCCGCCTTCACCACCACATCCACAACTCCCCGCCGCGCGCTGGAGATCCTGCGGGACCTGATCGCGATCCCCAGCGTCAACCCGGCCTACGACGAGGCCAGCGACGGCGAGGCGCAGGTCGCCCTCTACGTCGCCGCCTGGGCACGCGCGCTCGGCCTCGCGATCGAACGCCAGCCCGTCTTCCCGGCCACCGAGACGCACCTCTCGCGCGACAACATCCTCGTCCGCCTGGCCGGCCCCGATGGCGCGCCGACGCTGCTCCTGGAAGCGCACATGGACACCGTCTCGCCCGATGCGATGCCGGACGCTTTCACCCCCATCGAGCGCGACGGCAGGCTGTTCGGGCGCGGCGCCTGCGACACGAAGGGATCGCTCGCCGCGATGATGGCGGCGGTGGAAACCCTCGCGACCGATGGCGAGCCGCTCGCATGCACGGTCGAGCTGCTGGCAGCGGTCGACGAGGAGACGCAGGGGACCGGGGTCGCGGCCTATGTGGAAGCCGGGCATCGCCCGGATGCGGCGATCGTGGGGGAGCCGACCACCGCGCGAGTGATCCACGCCCACAACGGCGTCCTCCGGGGCGAGATTGCGGTCATCGGCAAGGCCGCGCATACCTCGGTCGCCCAGGAGGGCATCAATGCGATCGAGGGGATGGCGCCGGTCATCGCCGCGCTGGCCGGGCTGAATCGGGAGATCGCCTCCCGGCCCGGGGGTGCGGCGGCGCACGGCTCGCTGACGGTCAGCCTCATCACCGGCGGCACTGGCCTGAACATCGTGCCGGAACGCTGCACCATTGCGTACGACCGGCGGACGGTCCCCGGCAACAGCACCCCCGCCCTGCTGGCGGAGCTCGACGCCACGCTCGATGCGGTCCGGGAGCGCGCGATGCCCGGCCTCCGGATCGAACGCGCGGCGCCGCTGCTGGACATCGGCGCCCTGCTGACGCCGCTCGACGCCCC
>JBQCJS010000729.1:0-2779 GCA_051952485.1 Thermomicrobiales bacterium
CGGCGGTCGGTCTGCTATATTTCGACTCTTCCGAGCGGATCGCATGGCTGATTAAGCATATGTTATCGAACGCGCGAACGCCCGGATGCCATGTGGATGGCATCCGGGCGTCTGCGTGCGCAGGGGACCTGATCAGGCCGCGCGGTGGGATGGGACGCGCGCCCGTTCGATCGCCTGAACATCGTCCAGCGACAGCACGAACTGGTCGTCTTCGTCGACACGGACCGAACGGATGGCTCCATCCGGAAGAACCAGCGACCACCGATAGCCCTCCGAGTCACCGCCAATGTTCGTCACGAACGGTGTACGGAGGACCTCTCCCAGCATACGGATCGTGGCGGGCGTGATGTCCGCACCATCGCGCGTCTGGAGTTCCAGCAGGTACGGAAATCGCTCGCCGGTCAGGTCGAACACGGTGTTCCGCACGACGAGGACCCGAACCGACCGATCCTGCCAGGCATCGAACGAGCGTTCGGATGGACCCGGCACCACACACACCTGCCGAGGCGCGAGGGAGAAGGCATGGGCCACTGCCTCAGCGACCTGCCCATCATCGACATTCGATTCGAGGAAGACCTGCGCCCAATCAGCCACGGGGGACCCGCTTTCTCCAGAGCCAGATGGCGTAGTCGATCTCATGCTGTTCGACGCCACCCATCTTCGATATAAGGAACATCGCGCGGGGCGTCTCTCCACCCGATTGAGCGAGATAGTTCAGTATAACGTTGACCGTGCGAGGCGCGAAATACAGACCCTCTCCGGCAATGGGATAGAACGTGCCTGTTCCTTCATCACGATAAACCCGGCCATCGATCGTCCATGAAGCGTCGCCCTGAGCCCACACCGCCTCACCGCGATTGATGGCCAGGCGATCGAGCTCGACGACAGCCTCCATCTCGGGAGGAATATAGGTCGTCTTGTCGCGGGCTTTGGCACTCGGGTGAAACCGGCTCAGGTAGTGTCGCTTGTTCACCCGCGTGAGTGGCACGGCCGGAACCGCCCGCTTGTCGCGGTCCTCCGGTCGCAGTTTCCGGTCCGGCGCCACCCGGACGATATCGCGCTCATCACCCCGATCGTCGTCCACCCGCCCGCATCCTCCCAGCGCCGTTCTCGCCCTCCGGAGCGTATCATCGGGCCATGGATCGGCGATGCGCCACACCCTGCACCCTGATGAAAGGAATCGTCCATGAGTGTCTCGTTGGTCGGGAAGCGCGCGCTGGTGACCGGGGCCAGCCGCACGGTCGGGATTGGGGCGGCGATCTGCCGCGCGTTCGCGAAGGCCGGCGCCGATGTCGCCTTCACCCATTGGACCGCCTACGACACCGGCATGTACGGCAGCGCCGCGTCCGAGCCCGCCGACCTCCTCGCCGAGCTGATCCTCCAGGGCGTCAACGCCGTCGGCATCGAGTTCGACCTCTCCTCCCCCTCGGCGGGCGTGGACCTCTTCGACCTCGTGGAGGCCGAACTGGGACCGGTGGACATCCTCGTGAACAACGCCGCCTTCTCCACCCACGATTCGTGGCAGACCCTCTCCGCCGAGAGCGTCGATGCCCACTACCAGGTCAACGCCCGCGCGACCGCCCTGCTCACCGTCGAGTTCGCCCGGCGCTTCCAGGCGGCGAACGGCGGGCGAGTCATTAACTTCAGTTCCGGCCAGCACCTCGGGCCGATGCCGGACGAACTCTCCTACGCCATGAGCAAGGGGGCGATCATCGCCTTCTCGACCTCGGTCTCGCCGGAACTGGCGCGGAAGGGGATCACCGTCAACGTCGTCAACCCCGGTCCCACCGACACCGGCTGGATGACGCCCGAACTCGTGCTGGACCTCGCCTCCAGGCTGCCGATGGGGCGCGTCGGCGTGCCGGAGGATATCGCCAAGCTGGTCACCTGGCTCGCCAGCGAGGACGCAGGATGGATCACCGGGCAGGTGATCGATTCCGAAGGCGGGTTCACCCGCGGATAGCGTCCCCCTGCATCGAAAGGGTCCTCATGGCACGGCTCATCCTCATCAACGGGGCGCCCGGCAGCGGCAAATCCACCCTGGCCCGCCGCCTGGCCGCCGATGCCCACGCCTCCACCCCGCTCACCCTCGTCCTCGATATCGATGTCGTGCGCGGGCTGCTCGGGCGCTGGCTGGAGACGCCGGGCGACGCGGGCATCCTCGCCCGCACGCACGCGCTCGCGATGATCGCCATCCAGCTCCAGGAAGGGCGGGATGTGATCGTGCCCCAGTTCCTCGGACGGATCGACTTCGTCCTGCAGCTGGACGATGCAGCCTCCCGGCACGGCGTCCCGTTCATCGAGATCGCGCTCGTAAGCTCCCCGGACGATGCGACGCGGCGATTCATCCGGCGCTCGGCCAGTCCCGAGGATGCCACCCATCGCGACGCCCGCGATCTCCAGCGGCAGCAACCCGGCGGCGACGAAGCGGTGGCGAGAATGTACGAGGCGATGCTCGCGGTCGCAGCCCAGCGTCCGGCGACGTTGCTCGTGGAGACGATCGACGGTGACGAGGACGGCACCTACGCCCGGCTGCTCGCTGCGCTCACGGCCGCGAGTGGGCGCATTCCGGCGTGATGGGAATGCCCGTCATGTATCATTGCGCCGATCGACTCCCGCTCCGGAGAGGTTGTTTCATGCCCCGGACGCGGGCCATACGCCCGCCGGGATGACGCCGTCGCCGCACCCACCACTACCAGGCAAGGAAGCCCATCACCATGTCCCAGCTTTCGGAACTCCTCGGCGCCTCGTTCGCCGTCGTCTACCCCGGCCAGGGAAG
>JBQCJS010000730.1:0-2146 GCA_051952485.1 Thermomicrobiales bacterium
ATCCTCTTCGATGTCGATCAGGGCGAGCTCGCCGAGGACGACGAGAACCCCTGGACGCATCGCATCGCCCTCCTCACCGAGGCGATGGAGACCGTCAACGCCGACCTCGCCACCCTCGCCGCTGCCCCGCCCGCGCCCACCTGGCCCGTGCCACCAACGCCCATCACGGATCTCGCCGCCAGCGACGGACAGCCCTTCACCCTCGCCCTCCGCATCGGCGGCGAAGCGTTCGCCTGGGAGGAAGCGCTCGACTGGGCGGAGCGCGGGCATCAGGTCTCGTTGCCGGAACTCACCCGCACCCAGGGCCGGGTGGAGACAATCGTCCCGGCCGATACGCCATCCGGCCTCCGCGAGGCGCTCGTCGCGCATCTCGCCCAGAGCCTCGATGCCTACGCCGAGGACTTGCGCGAACGCCGCCTGAACGGCGATCCACTGCCTGGCGCCGTCACCCTCGCCGACCTGGCGAAACCGTCGCCGCAGGCCGGTGGCTGGCTCGACTGGAACGGGCGGAGCCCGGTGCAGGCCGTCCGGGCCGCCGAGGAACTCCGCCTTCGCCGGGAGCGCGATCGCCTGCTCTCCGAACGCGGCCGCGAGGCGGAGGAACGGCATCGCCTCGTCGAACGTCTTCCCATCGCACGCCGCCGGCTCGCCGATGTCGATGCCGAGATCGCCGCCGCCGAAGCCGCCATCGCCCGCGAGTCGCCGTCCACGTCCACGTCTACCAGGCGTCGCTAGGCGTCCGTCCAGCATCCGAGGGAGCCGCACATGGAGAACGCCTTCCCATCCATCCAGTCGTTCCTGCTCCACCCGGTCACGCTGGGGATGCTCCTGATCGCGACCTTGGGGGCACTCGCCTGGATCGGACGCCGCCCGCTTCAGGACGCCATCACGACCCCGGAACGCCGCTGGCGGATCGTCGCCCGCCTGTGGGCGGGAACCGGCATCGCGTTCCTCGCCTGGGGCGCCCTCTTCGACAACTGGCTCCAGCTCGCGAACGAACCCTACCGCCGGATGCTGAAATGGGGATACGAGCGGCAGGTGATCGCCCCGGTAGCGACCGAGGTCCGCGCCGTCACCCTCGTGCTGCTGGTGGCGGTCGCCATCCTCTCGGCCATGCTGTTTGCCCGCTACATCGGCGGGTACGGCCTCCAGATCGCCGGGATCATCATCGGCATCGTCGTCTGGGTGCCGTTCTTCATCCTCCGCCAGCGCCTGGACATCCTCGTGCACGAGGCGGTCGGTGACGGCAGCCACGTCACCGCGGGCGATTTCGTCGGATGGCTGCTCTTCTGGGCGCTGCGGACGGCCTTCTGCCTCGGCTTCCTGGTGCTGGGGATGATGGTGGTCACGTTGCTGGTCGCGCCGGTCGTCACGCTCGTGCTCGATCTCCTGCACATGCGGCGCCCGCCCGATTCCCGGGAAGCGAACGACTTCTTCAGCACCCTGAGCCGCCAGGCGTCGGCCTACGAGGACGGGTCCACCCAATCCCTGCAGGCCCGCTGGCGCCCGATCGAGCGTCCGCTCTGAGGAGAGTGCCCGTTACGGCGTCATGCGGATGCCGGCCAGCTTCATGCACCCCCGGAACATCCGGGTGAAGGCGATGCCGTCCTCCGGCTGGAACGCGATTGTGCGCTCCCCGACGCGGGTCACACCCGGCATCAGCTCCACCTGGTCGGCGCGCGCCTGGTGGTCGTACTCCAGTTCGACGGTCGCACCGGAAGCGAGGCGATACGGCTCCGCGAACTCGATCGCGGCGATCGCCTGCTCTGCCCCGGCGCGGATCAGGTCCCGCGCCCGCTCCGGATGCAGGTTGATCGCCGAGAAGGTCGAGAGGCCCTGCTTCACGGCCACGCCGACGACCTGCTCGCCGAGGATGCCCTGGGTCTGGGCGACCGCCTTCTCGTCGCCGGAGACGAAGACCACTGGCACCCCGAAGTGGCCGGCGATGGCGGCGTTGATCCCGAACTCCCCGGTCGAGACGCCATCGAACCGCACGTCCTGGAGCGTCGTGGTCCAGGTATGAGCCAGCGGGGCGCCGGGTGTCCCCGCCTTGGCGTGGTAGCCGGTGTAGAAGACCGCGTCGATCTCCTGGTCGATCCCCTGCATCATGCCGAAGAACTTGTCGGCGCCGTTGATGTAGCGCGCC
>JBQCJS010000731.1:0-2590 GCA_051952485.1 Thermomicrobiales bacterium
AGGACGATGCCAAGGTCCTGGTGTCCGAGGACGGCACCAAGGGTGAGGGCGGCAAGACCACGGAGATGGGGCGCAAGGCGCTCGTCCCCTACGGCCTCTACCGGGCGACCATCTTCATCAGCCCGCAGCAGGCCAAGGAAACCGGATTCGACAACGACGACCTCGCGATCCTCTGGGATGCCCTGCAACGGATGTGGGACTTCGACCGCTCGGCCTCGCGCGGGATGATGGCCTGCCGCGGCCTCTACGTCTTCTCGCACGACAACGCCTACGGCAATGCCCCCGCCCACAAGCTGATCGAACGCGTCACGGTCAACCGGAAGCCGGATGCGATCGCGCCCCGCGCGTTCATCGACTACACCGTGGCCGTGAACGACCGCGACCTGCCGGAAGGCGTCACCCTCACCATCCTCGAAGGCTGACAGCGATGGACGAGCGCGCGCTGGACGCCGAACCCGATCCGACCGCAACGCCATCCTCCTGGCGCGATGAGGACCTGATCCCGATCTCGGCGCTGGAGCACTGGTCGTACTGCGCCCGCCAGTGCGCGCTCATCCACCTCGAACAGACCTACGACGAGAACATCTTCACCCTGCGCGGCAACCGCGCCCACGAGCACGCCCACACCGAGTCCGTCGGCACCGAGGACGGCGTCCGTGTCATCCGCGGGCTGCCGCTGTGGTCCGACCGCATCGGCCTGATCGGCAAGGCGGATGTCGTCGAATGGCATGGCGAGACGCCGTTCCCGGTCGAATACAAGGTCGGGAAGAAACGGGCATGGGGGCACGAGGTCCTGCAACTCTGCGCGCAGGCCGTCTGCCTGGAGGAGATGCTCGGGGTGCGCGTGCCCGCCGGGGCGATCTACTACGTCGGCTCGCGACGCCGCCGGGAGGTCGTCTTCACGGCGGCCGACCGGGAGGCCGTCTCCGTGGCGACGCGGGAGGTGCGGGCGATGCTCGCAGGCCAGCACCTGCCGCCCGCCATCGACGACGCGCGCTGCCCGAACTGCTCGCTGATCGACGCCTGCACGCCCCGGATCGCCGCGCACCCCGCCGTGATCCGGGGCTTCTTCGCGGAACTGTTCCACCCCAACGACGGTCTCTCCGAACGCTCCGGACGCTCCGGACGTCCGTAATCCCGGAATCCGTGCCAGTCGCCCGATCGCACGGGAGGATCGCGATGCGCCAGTTGCTGAACACGCTCTACGTCACGAAACCGCGCGCCTACCTCCACCTCGACCACGACACCGTGCGCGTGGAAGTGGAGCGGGAACTGCAACTCCAGGCGCCGCTGCTGCAACTCTCCAGCATCGTCTGCTTCGGCGACGTGATGCTGACCCCGGCCCTGATGCACCGCTGCGCCGAGGATGGCCGCAGCATCGTCCTGCTGGACACGAACGGGCGGTTCAAGGCGCGGGTGGAAGGGCCGACCAGCGGCAATGTTCTCCTGCGGCGGGCCCAGCACCTGGCGCTGAGCGACGATGCGCGGCGGCTGGAGGTCGCCCGCGCGATCGTCGCGGGCAAGCTCCGGAATGCCCGGACCTCGCTCCTGCGAGCCGCGCGGGACGCGGCGGAGGTCGATGACAAGGACGCGCTCTCGCGGGCGGCCCGGCTGCACCAGGAGATCCTGGCGCGGGTGGAGACGCGCGACGACATCGAGATCCTGCGCGGCGACGAGGGCGATGCGGCGCGAATCTACTTCGGGGTCTTCAGCGCGATGGTGCGACCGCAGATCCGGCTGGCCTTCGGGATCGCCGAGCGCTCGCGCCGCCCCCCGCGCGATCCCATGAACGCCGTGCTCTCGTTCCTCTACACGCTGGTGCGGGCGGAATGCACGTCGGCGCTGGAGGGCGTGGGGCTGGACCCGCAGATCGGGTTCCTGCACGCATTGCGGCCCGGTCGCCCGGCCCTCTCACTCGACCTGATGGAGGAGCTACGGCCGGTGCTGGCGGATCGGCTCGCGTTGACGCTGGTGAACCGGCGCGAACTGACGGACCGCGACTTCGAATGGTTCGAGGGTGGGGCGGTCTACCTGAACGAGTCGGGCCGGAAGACGGTCCTGCTGGCCTACCAGAACCGCAAGGCGGACGAGGTCGATCACCGCGTGCTGGGCGGGAAGACCCCGCTGGGGCTGGTGCCGCACCTGCAGGCGCGGTTGCTCGCCCGGCACCTGCGCGGGGACCTGCCGCACTACATCCCGTTCGTGAGCCGGTAGCGGGGAGGGGGACGCGATGCCGAAGCCACGCGTGCTGGACGTGCTGGTGACGTACGACGTGTCGACGGAGACGCGGGAGGGGAAGCGGCGGCTGCGGAAGGTGGCGACAATCTGCTGCGGGTTCGGGCAGCGCGTGCAGAACTCCGTCTTCGAGTGCCGAGTGACGCCGGCGCAACTGGAGGAGATGGAAGCGCGGTTGCTGGCGGTGGTGGCGCTGGACGAGGACCGGTTGCGCCTCTACACGCTGCCAGCGGACTACGAGCGGGCGGTACGCATCCACGGCATCCGCCCGGTGCACGACCTGAAGGAACCGCTCATCATCTGAGTCACGTCCGGATACTGTCGTATTTCTCGCGCGAACCGGAATGAGGCGGCA
>JBQCJS010000732.1:0-3401 GCA_051952485.1 Thermomicrobiales bacterium
CACCATGAAGATCAGCACCGTGACGACGGCCATCGCGGTGTTGACATCCTTGATCACCACCGAGTCGACCAGCAGGTTGCCGACGCCAGGGTAGCGGAAGAGACGCTCGATCAGGACGTTCCCGTTCACCACGAAGCCCATCGAGATGCCGAGCGCGGCGATCTGTGGAAGCCAGGCGTTTCGCAGGACGTACTTGAAGAGGATGCGACGTGGGGAGAGGCCCTTCGCGTTGGCGTAGGTCAGGAAGTCCTCACCGAGCAGGGTCACGATCAGGGCGCGGGTACCGATGATCCACCCTGCTGCCCCGGTGATCGCCGTGGCTAACACGGGTAACGTCCCGTACTTGATCGCACTGCCGATGAATTCCAGTGACCACGAGGGCTGCAACGCCGTGTTGTAGGCGCCGCTCGGCGGGAGCAGCCGCCATCGATAGGAGAGGAAGATGATCAGCATCAGGGCAACGAAGTAGGCCGGGATGTTCGAGAAGACGAGGCAGAAGTTGGTGACCCACGACGAGAGCATGCTGTCGCGCTTCCAGCCGACGAGCGTCCCGATCAGGATGCCCACGACCCAGGCGATGATCGTGGCCGACCCGATCAGGGCAAGCGTCCACGGGATCGACCGCGTGATCAGCTGGGTGGCAGGCGTCGGATAGCTCAACACGGAGGGTCCGAAGTCGAAGTGCAGCAACACCCGCTTGAAGTAGTTCACATACTGGTCCCACAGATTGCCATCGAGCCCGAACTCTTTCCGATAGTACTTCTCCATGTCCTCGGATTGCGTCAGATTGGAATAGACACCACGCGATTGCAGCTGGGTGATGATGCCCGAGATGGGATCACCCGGCAGCAGGCGGAAGAAGAAGAACGACGCGGTGAGCGCACCCCAGAGCGTGATGAGGTAGAGTCCCAGCCGCCGCAGGTAGTAACGGGTCATCGGCGAGACGCGAGGAGCCGCAGCTGTCTCGTTCTCCAGCCCGTCGAGCGTTTCGGCTGCCGGTGAAGGTGCCTGGGTTGCCATGATGTTCTCCGCTGGAGACCGGATGCGCTGGCAGCGGCGGTGTCAGCACACCCAGTCCCACAACCGCACCCGCGCGTCACCGACGATGTGACCCTTCGGATGCCGCACCCAGCCCCGCGCGACATTGCGAGGGGCTGGAGCCAGCCAATCTGGACAGGGCAGACGTCCGGCCGATCGGTCGACCGGTGAACCGTGGAGGTTGTCTGCGAAATCGTTTGCAGAAGTCGTGCCGAGGAGGTCCGGGAGGTGCATTGCTGCACCTCCCGGGAACGATCCTAGCTGCCGGCCTTCTTGAGGTTGCCGATGGTGAAGAGGAACTGTCCCCACCAGTTGGCCGGAATCGTCGCCTTCGCCATGTCCTTCGGATCTGGCCAGTTGGTCCAGTACTGCGTGCTGAACATGAACGGATAGATCGTCTGGATGACCGGCGTGCAGGGCAGGAGCTGCATGAACATGTCCAGACCCTGGAAGAAGAGGTCCTCGTTCTTCGGGTCGTCCGGGTTCACGTCGTCCATCTGGTCGATGATCTTGTCGAAGTCGGCGTTCTTGAAGCGGGTGGAGCCCGGATCGCCGCCGTTGACGGACCGCGTGCCGATCGGCACGTAGTACTTCGAGTGGAAGTTGGTGAAGAGCTGGTCCGGATCGAACTGCATGCCGCAGATCCAGTGGCTGGTCACATCCCACTCGCCGAGGGCGAACGCATCGCCGAAGGCCGAGCCCGGGAGGCTCTTGAGGTCGATCGCGATGCCGATGCTCTGCGCGGCCTGCACGATCGTCTGGCCGATCTGGTACTCCGAACCCGTGGTGGCGGCCGGAGTGATCATGCGGAAGCTGAGCGGCTTGCCGTCGAACTCCAACGTATCACCGTTCTTCGTCGCGCCAGCCTTGACGAAGAGGTCGACCGCCTTGGCGGTGTCGAACGACATGTCGTACTTGCTCATGACGCTGTCCGGCGCCCACTTCGTCCACCCGGCGTAGTTCGCCCACGGGTAGGACGCAGGAACGGTCTCCGGCTGCCAGACCGTCTTGCCGATGGTCTCGCGATCGATGAGATGGCTGAATGCCCACCGGCCCTCCGGCTTCGCGAGGATGCCGGCCTGGCAGTTGAAGTAGAGACCGCGCGGGCATGGATCCGGGAACTGGAAGCTGGAGGTCTTCTGATCCTGGGAGGCGATGACCTGCTGGTTCAGGTAGTCGGCGCTAGTGACATCGACGTTCCCGGCGAGGAAGTCCTGCACGGCGGTGTCGACCGCGGTCTGCTGGAGGTAGACGACGTAGCCCGGCGCGGGATCGAGCGTCGCCTTGTTCCAGTAATCCGGGTTCTTCTCCCACGCATAGAGGAGCTTGTCGGAGCCGGATTCCTTCAGCTTGTACGGGCCGGTGTAGACCGGCGGGTTGAATTTGAAGGTGTTGACGTCTTCCTTTTCCCAGATGTGCTTCGGCACCACGCGCAGGCCGTCGGCGATGATGCCGGCGATGAAGCGGTAGTGGAAGCGCGGAATGGCGCGCGTGAGTTCGTAGACGACCGTCTTCTCGTCGGTCGCCTTCACCGACTTCACCTGGTCGATGACCGAGGAGGAACCATTCAGGTTCGGGTTCTTGAGATAGAGGTTCTCGGAGAACTCGACATCAGCGGAGGTGAAGGCCTGACCATCACTCCACTTCACAGCCGGGTTCAGCTCCAGCGTGATCTGGGTGAAGTCGGCGTTGTAGGTGTACTTGGTTCCCAGCCACGGTGTGGTCTCGCCGGTGAGGAAGTTGGCGACAAACATGTTCTCCCGGGCAACCTGGGCGAGACCGTAGTTGTAGGCCTCACCGTTCGGGATGTACGGGTTGAACGAGTCCCAGACGTTGTTGGTGCCCTGCTCCACCACGAGCGTTTCCGCACGCGGCGTGGGGAGGTTGGCCGATCCCTGGTAGAGGTTGCCCATCACGGCGCGCCCGCCGGACGGAGCTGCCCCGACATGCGTGGCGAAGGCCATCGCTGCTGCTCCCGCAGCCGCGCCTGCTACCACCTGTCGACGGTTCACAAGACCTGAACGCTGCTCTGTCATCGAGAGACTCCTTGCGATCTACACCTTGCGGGCTAGTTCCTCGCTCGCGGCACACGCCCCGAACGTTTGGACCCTACCGTGATACAAGCCACGGGTTCACTTGTTGCCAACTGGCGTGCGCGTAGCATACGAGAGCTTTCGCTGACCGGAAAGGGCCGGGGCTATCTCTTAGAACTAGCCCTTTTGGGCTAGTTTGACCCCTTGTCTCCGATGTATCGACAAACCAAACCCGGGATCGACCGGCAATTGAGCGTTCGACACACCCGTAGCTGCGGCCCTTCTGGCTCCCACCTCCAGCGGCCAGAAGGGCCGCAGCTACGGGATCAC
>JBQCJS010000733.1:0-3122 GCA_051952485.1 Thermomicrobiales bacterium
CCCCGGCGTCCCGAATATATATGAACAACCCAATTGGTTTCCCCATACCACCTACTTAATCGTTTGGCTGTCCGTTGTTTTGTGGGGGCCGATTTCAGGGCGCCCCGACCAAGCATGCACAAGACACGTTAGCCTAGACAGTCCAATCAGTGACTCATCTCGCTGTACCTGGCATCTGCTACCGTGGTCGGTCAGCCATGAAGGCCGCAGCGCGACGGGCGTCCCACAAAGTGGTTCGGCTGGATCGCCCGGCAATTCGGTCGAACCACTTTGTGGGGGCCGCCTTCATGGCGGCCCGACCAGTGTGAACAGGACAGGTCAGGCGAGACGCCCCACTCAGGCCGCGAGATCCCAGTCTTCGAGATCCTGATCGTCGTCGCCCGACGCGGTGAGCTGGTCGGCCACGATCTCGTACTGGCGCAGGAGATCGATCCAGAACTCCTCCCAGTGGGAGACATCGAGGCCGTCGGCGATCCCCTGGTCGATCCGGCGATAGCCATCGTCCAGCCGCCGTTCGAGCGTCCGGAGCGAAAGGTCCGGAGAAAGCGTGGGCGAAAGGGATGAAAGGTGTCGAACGGCCATGCCAGCCTCCTTGCGCTTCTGCGCTGAACGTCGAATCAGAGCCGGATCGACACGCCGCCCGGTCAGGAGGCGCGCCGGTTCTCCCGTTCCTGCTGCCGCCCCTTCAGGGCTTCGATCACGATCGAGGCATCGCGACGGGAAATCTGCTCCACCTCGGCGTTCACCAGTTCCTGCGTGAACTGGTTGAGCGCCGCATCGTCCATCTTGAGTTCCCGCGCCACACTGCGGATGAACGACATCTGCTTGGGCGAGGGCGAATGATCGCGCACATCGTCGCGGACCGCCTGTGGGCGTCCGTTGCCGAACAACGCGGTCGGCTGGGCGCCACCAGCCCGGTTCACCGGGGCATCCACGACATGACCTTCGGCAGCGCCATAGACCATGTCGTCGCAGAACTGGGTGCCGAACCCGAGCGCAGCCAATGCGCGCCCGATCGCCTTGGTCTCCGCCTTCTCGATGTAGTTCGCGAAGGTCGACATGTCCTCGCTCCCCCAGCCAGTCGCGCTGGCACCAGTGGGAAGCGTGACCTGGGCGCGAAAGATCGCCTGGTTTCCGGTATGGGCGACGAGATCGGTCTCGATCGTGGCATCCGGATGCTGGTCGCGCAGCCAGACCAGCCGCCACTTCACTTCGAGGTAATCACTGCCCTTGACCTTGGTGAGATAGCGGCCGGGATCGAATGCGGGTGCAGGAAGAGCCATGGGAACATCTCCGTGGGAACAGATCGGAACGCATGTTCTGTTCGCGTTGTTCTGATTTTAGAACAAGTGATCTATTCCGTCAACCGTTTGTGCCGCCGAGTCACACAAGGTTGTAGCGACGTTCCGCTTCCCGGAGAGGGGCGCTCTCCTCCAGTCGCCGTACCCTGTCAGCCTGGGGGGACCACCAGCAGCGCACCCGATTCCACCCGCACGCGCCATCCGCCGCCGATCTCCACCGCCTTGCCGCCCTCGTTCCGCTCCGCAAGCAGACGAACTGCCTCCGACCGATCTGCGGTCAGGTCCACCGTCGGCGCGGCAGCGGCGATCCACTGCCGGACCATCCGTCGCTGGATGGCCATCGGCCACGAGGTCAGCACGTCCCCTCGCAGGCGATCGTGGATGCCCGCCAGGGCCGTTCGGGCGATTGCGTCCAGCGCATCGTCGTCCTCGGCCGCCCGGTCCGCATACGCCGCGAGATTTCCCTCGGCGCCCGGCATGACCGATTCCAGGAGCGGCAGGACGCGATGGCGCACGGCATTCCGCCGGTACGTCTCCTCCCGGTTGCTTGGATCTTCCACGATGGGAAGACCCAGCGACTCGACCATCGCGCGGAGCGCCGCAGGGTCCTCGCGGAGCAGCGGTCGCCACAGAGTCACGTCGTGGACATCGCCATCCTCCACCCACCACGGCACGGTCATCGCGGAGAACTCCCGCATCCCGGCCGCCCCTCGCGTTCCCGAGCCGCGCAGGAGGTGCAGCAGGACGGTCTCCGCCTGGTCACGGCGATGGTGGCCGGTGGCGATCGCCTGAGCTCCCACCTCGGCAGCCACGCCCGCCAGGATGCGGTAGCGTTCCCGACGCATGGCCTCCTCCAGGCCAACGCCCCGATGCCTCCCGAGCGTATCCGGGCCGATCGGCTCCGACCGGAATGCGACCTCCAGCTGCCGCGCCACCATCGCCACGCTCCGGGCCTCGTCGTCGGAGCCGGGGCGGACACCATGATCGACGTGGACCGCGAGGAGCCGCACCAGCCCGAGCCGTTCGAACTCCTTGAGCAGGACGACCAGCGCGAGCGAGTCCGCACCGCCGGAGAAGGCCGCTACCACCACCGCAGGATCATTCGACCCCGGCATGACGGCGGTCCGCAGTGATCGCAGCGAACGCCGGACCCGCTGGAGAACGCCAGAATCCGTCGGCATGACCTCTCCTCCCTGCTTCCGAAGCGTTCCGGAATCCGTGCATCCGCCAGGCTACGCCGTACACCCGAATGTATGGCAGGATTACGCGATCGAATCCGGGCGGGACGGGTCTCGCACTTGCCCAGCGATTCCTGATCTGGCTCCGGGCAGATTCCCAGCATCCGTTCGTATTGTCGAATCGTGACGCATGGGCTGGCCCCATCCGTTGTCAGTGTGCGGGCTGGACGCGCACGCTTCTCGCCACCATTCGCAGGACGCCCGTCCCGACCGAGAGAGATCACCGTCCAGCCTATGCCAGCACCACGCATCGACGCCCGCACTGCACGTCTGGTTGCCCCGATCCTCGGGCCGGTCGGCCTCCTGGTCCGGGCGAAGGCCACACCCGAGGCATCTCCCTCCCCGGCGGCGAGCCCAGCCGCCTCCCCGGTCGCGACGCCGGCCGCATCCCCGATCGCCGTCGGCGACGATGCCGGAATCCCCCGGCGGGTCGCGGCCCTGCTGAAGGGCGAGACGGGTGTGTATGGCGTGGTGATCGCCCGGGCGACCGGCAAGGTCATCTGCAGCCGGAACAGCGACCTCCCCTTCATGACCGCCAGCCTCTACAAGTTGATCCTGATGGCGGACATCTATCGCAAGATCG
>JBQCJS010000734.1:0-3998 GCA_051952485.1 Thermomicrobiales bacterium
CGATGTCCGCGTCGACGGGGCCGAAGCGCGGGCCCGCGAGTTCGGGGTTCCCGAGGCCATGTCGGTCGACGACCTGCTCGCCCATCCCGAGGTGGAGGCGATCATCAACCTCACGCCGCACCGCGTGCACGGCCCGGTCGGCATCTCCGTGGTGGAGGCCGGCAAGGCCGTCTACACCGAGAAGCCGATCGTCGTGCTGCGCGAGGAAGGGCAACGCCTCCTCGACCTCGCCGCCGCGAAGAACGTGCGCGTCGGCGGTGCGCCGGACACCTTCTTCGGTGGCGCCTGGCAGACGGCGCGCAAGGCGATCGACGATGGGGCGATCGGGCGTCCCTTCGCCGCCTTCGCGAACCTCCACATCCGCCCGATCCCGCGACCAGCCGACGCGCCTCCCCCGCCATCGCAGTCCGTCGACCAGCCCGGCTACCGCAGCTTCTACGCGACCGAGAACTTCGAGTACGGCGGCGGCGCGATCTTCGACCGCGGCCCGTACTACCTGAACGCGCTCATCCACCTGCTCGGCCCGGTGGTGAAGGTCACCGGCTCGGCGACGAAGACGTGGGACGAACGCGACCTCGGCGGAGAGATGCGCCCGGTGAACGTGCCGACCCACGTCGTTGGTGTGCTGACGTTCGCCAGCGGGGTCGTCTGCAACGTCACGATGAGCAACGATGTCCTCGCGACCGGCCTCCCCCACATCGAGATCTACGGCACGGAGGGATCGCTCCGCTGCATCGACCCGAACGAGTTCACCGGGGATATCCAGCTACGCACGCTGGAGGACCCGGAGTTCCGCACGCTGCCGATCGCCTTCCCGTACAACGGCAACAGCCGTGGCGTCGGCGTGGCGGACATGGCGGCGGCGATCCGGTCCGGGCGTCCCCACCGCGCGACGGGCGCGATGGCCTATCACGTCGTGGACATCATCACCGCCATCTTCGACGCCTCGGCCACCGGGCAGACGGTCGAGCTGGCGAGCACCTGCGTCCAGCCCGCGCCGTTGCCGGAGGGGTTGTCCGACTGGGAGATCGACGCATAGGGCGAACGTGACACCGACGTGAAACGCACATCGCGTTGGCATACGTTTCGCTCCCGATCCACCAACCAACCCGTCATGTTGAGCGAAGCGAAACACCCCCGTGCGAAGCACAATCGACCGCAGGTCGATACCTGAACGACCCGTTCACGGGGTGCCGCACCGCCAAACGTGGCCGGAAGCAAAGTGCCTTCCATGCCAGCACCAATTTCCGGCTTCGCTGGAAGCGCTGCGTGCCGGGGTCCTGGCCTTCGCTCAGTGCATCGCCTCGCGTAACGTGGCGTTTGTATGGTGGGCGGCGAACCACGAGGGTTCGCCCTACGAACGACCGAAACGCTCGCCAATCCGGCCGTGTGTGGGGGCCGCCTTGAAGGCGGTCCGACCAAGCAGGCACAGGACAGGTCAGCCCGGACGGTCCGCTCCGGATGACAGGGCAAACGTCGCGCGGACGGACTCCCAGTAGGTCACCAGAGGACTGCGACCAGACACAACGGGCGAGCCCCGTTCCCAGGAACAGGAGATTGCATGACCCTCAAGCTCGGCGTGCTCGAATCGTGGTTCGACGGCGAACCGGTCGTCCCCGGCAAGACCCTCCCCGAACGCCTGAACGCCCTGCACGACGCGGGGTACGGCGGCATCCAGCTCTGCACCGTCTCCGCCGGCATCAGCCCGGAGGATCGCAACGCCGCCCTCGCCAACTCCCCCGTGAAGCTCCTCATCCACGGCAGGCATGGCCAGATCCTCGGCAAGGACAAGGAGACGCGCGACCAGGCCGTGCGCGACATCATCGCCGGCCTGGAGGAAGCGGCATCGCTCGAGGTCGTCGGCTCCATCCTCGTGCCGATCCGCACCACCCCGGAGATCGCCCCGCCCGCGCCGCAATCGTTCGGCATTCACCCGACGAAGTCCGTCGTCGACCTCGAACGGGAGATCCTGATCGACCAGCTGGGGAAGATCGCACCGACCGCCGAACGCCTCGGCACCCCCATCATCCTGGAGCCGCTGAACCGCTACGAAAGCCATCTCCTGAAATCGCTCGACGACGCGGCGCAGATCTGCCGCGCGGTCGGCAGCCCCGGCATCCGGATGATGGGTGACTTCTTCCACATGAACCTGGAGGACGCCGACATGGGCCAGGCCATCGAGGCGGTTGCGGACGTGCTCGCCTACGTGCATCTTGCCGACAGCAACCGCTTCCAGCCCGGCGCCGGCCATCTGGACTTCAAGCCCGGCTTCGCGGCACTCAAGCGCATCGGCTACGACGGCTGGATGACGCTCGAATGCAAGCTGAACGTCGAGCCCAGCGTCCAGGCGCTCGTCGCCACGGCCGATTACATCCGCGCCGAGTGGGAAGCGGCCTGATCCGCCACGGTCACAGCGAAAGGCTCGCCCGTCATCATGCCGTCCGGTTTCCATCCCACCCCGGCCCGCGAGGTCCCCGAGATCCGCGTCGGGCTGCTCGGCTACAACTTCATGGCGAAGGCGCACACCAACGCCTACCGCACGATCCCGTACATGTGGTGGCCGGATGCCATCCAGCCCCGCCTGCGCGCCATCGCTGGCCGCACCGAGGCGAATGTCGCCGCCGCTGCCCAGCGCTACGGCTACGAGGGCTACTACCTGTCGTGGGAGGAACTGATCGCCGATCCGGAGATCGACCTCTTCGACAACTGCTCCGGCCACCACATGCACGTCGAACCGACCATCGCCGCACTCCAGGCGGGCAAGCACGTCCTCTGCGAGAAGCCGCTCGCCCTCACCGCCGAGGATGCCCGCCGTGTGCGCGACGCCGCCATCGCCGCCGTTTCCGTCCGTCCGGGCGTGAAGCACATGACCGGCTTCAACTACCGGTTCATCCCGGCGATCCGGTTCGCGAGGGACCTCATCGACCAGGGGATGCTGGGCGACCTCTATCACGTCCGCATCCAGTATCTCCAGCAGAGCATCCGCGATCCGGACGCCCCGATGCGGAAGGTCCCGCCACCCGAAGCGATGAAGGCCGGATCGCAGGCGGTGCTTGGCTGCCACGCCGTCGATCTCGCGCGCTTCCTGGCCGGGGAACTGGCGACCGTCAGCGCCCTGCAACCCCGCTTCGTGCCGGAACGCCTCGGCCCGGACCGCACGCCGATCCGCATGGAGTGGGACGACGCCACCCTCTCGCTGGTCGAATTCGCGAACGGCGCGGTCGGCACCATCGAGGCGTCCCGCGCCGCGGCGGGGCGGCGAAACTCCCTCCGGCTGGAGATCAACGGCTCACGCGGGAGCATCGGGTTCGACCTCGAACGCCTGAACGAACTCCAGGTGGCGCTCGCCGACGCCTCCACGACGGCATTGACGGGCCTCGCCTTCCAGGACGTGATGGTGACGGAGGGCACGCACCCGTTTATGAACGTCTGGTGGCCCGCGGGGCACGTCGTCGGCTGGGAGCACGCCCACATCAACGAGATCCATCACCTCCTGCGCGCGATCGTGGACGGCGGGGAGGTTGCGCCATACGGGGCGACCCTGGAGGATGGCTATCGCGCCGCCGTCATCGCCGACGCTCTCGAACGCGCGGCGACGACCGGCTGCAAGCAGGAGATCGCCTACGACTGACGCCGCCGCGGTGCCCCGTGCGCACGGCCGGATTGCCTGGAGATTCGGTCGTACGTAGGGCGAACCCTCGGACCACTGGTTCGCCGACCGCCTTGGTCGGGCCGACATGGAGTCGGCCCCTACGAACGGCCGGATTGCCGGAAGATTCGGTCGTACGTAGGGCGAACCCTCGGACCACTGGTTCGCCGACCGCCGTTGCACACGGCACACAGGGCTTGACAGCCCCATCGGGATGACACCACCGGAACGCCGCGAACCACAGAATGACACGCGAAAGGGCACTCCCCCACGATGATCCTCGGCCTGGATACCTTCAGTCTCCGTTGGCAGGACTGGACGGCAGAGCAGATGCTCGACTATGCCGCCT
>JBQCJS010000735.1:0-3764 GCA_051952485.1 Thermomicrobiales bacterium
AGGCCGGCCTGCTCCCCGGGGAGACGATCGACGCGACCGATGTCTTCGATGTCATCCTCGCCCACCTGCGTGGCGGTGCGTAGCCGCGCCGTGCGTGGCGGATCACGACGCCCTCGGCCCCTGGCCCACCCGATGCCGTGCGGAGGGGATGGTTGACCTCAGCGGGTCATGCCGGATGGATCGCCCACAAGGGCCCGCGGGGGACGGTGGCGCTGCCAGGTCCCTGAACTGAGTGGATCATCTCGGCTAACCTGGCATGTGCAGGGAAGGCGGCGAACCACCGGCCGCAGCTGCGAGGGTTCGCCCTACGAAGTGGTTCGACCGAATGGATTGGCTGTCCGGTGGTTTGTGGGGGCCGCCTTCATGGCGGCCCGACCAGGCATGCACAGGACAAGTTAGCCTACACAATCCACTCAGGATGACGGGTAATGGAGGCTGATCAGCGGGCATCACCTACCGGCATGACCCGCTGAGGTCAACCATCCCCTCCGCATGGCATCGGGTGGGCCTGGGGCCGAGGGCGTCGTGATCCGTCACGCACGGCGCGGCTACGCACCGCCACGCAGGTGGGCGAGGATCACGTCGAAGACATCGGTCGCGTCGATCGTCTCCCCGGGGAGCAGGCTGGCCTGCTTCGTGAGGATGATCGGGCCGTCCTCAGGGGCCGTCTTCAGGCCGTGGGAGCCCTTCACGTACTTGCCGTCCAGCGGCACGACCTCCAGCAGGGAGCGGAAGCCGAGCTTCTTCTTCAGGAGCGAGAACCCTACCTTCGCCTTCACGAACCGGTCTTCCGGATCGAAGAAGAGTTCCGCCGGGTCGTAGCCGGGCTTCTGGTGGATATCGACCGTCCGGGCGTAGTCGGGCGCCTTCGCATCGTCCAGCCAGAAGTAGTAGGTGAACCACGCATCCGGTTCCGCCAGCGCCACCAGCTCGCCCGATCGCTCGTGATCGAGGTGGTATTCGCGCTTGCCTGCCTCATCGAGCACCCTGGCGACGCCCGGCGTTGCCTCGACGAGCGCCTTTACCTCGTCCAGCAGCGCGGGGTCCTGCACGTAGATGTTCGCGATCTGGTGATCGGCGGCGGCGAAGACTTTGCTCTGGCCGGGATCGAACATGTCGCGGCCAAGTTCCTCCCTGTAGGCCAGCCAGCCCTTCTCCCGGAAGATGCGGTTGAGATGAACCTGCCGGGAGACGGGCACGATGCCGTACTCCGAGACGAGGATCACCTGGGCGCCGCGACTCTCGTAGAAGTCGATCAGGTCGCCCGTCACCGCGTCGATCTCCCGGAGGTCCTTGTCCATCGCCGCGAGATCGGGACCGACCTTCTGCAGGCCGTAATCGAGGTGCGGCAGGTAGACGAGGGAGAGCGTCGGGTTGTAGCGGCGATCGACGACCTTCGCGGCGTCGGCGATCCACCTGGACGAGGTGATGTTGGCGTTGGCGCCCCAGAAGGTGAAGAGCGGGAACTGCCCGAGTTCGGCCTGGAGCGTATCGCGCAGGTCGATCGGCTTGGTGTAGCAGTCGGGGATCTTGCGGCCATCGGAGGGATACATCGGGCGCGGCGTCACGAGGTAATCCACTGTGGAGTTCATGTTGAACCACCAGCAGAGGTTCACGCAGGTGAAATCCGGGTCCTCCTGCTTGGCGACGTCCCAGATCTTCGGGGCCTGCACGAGGGTGTTGGACTGCCGCCAGAACTTGATCTCCGCCATGTCGCGGAAATACCAGCCATTCGCGACCGCGCCATGCTCCGCCGGGGTCTTGCCGGTGAGGTAGGTGGAATGGGCGGTGGCGGTGACGGCAGGGATGACGGGATCGATGAAGGCCTGGGCCGCCCGCTCCCGCCAGGCGCGGATGCGGGGCGTGGCCTCGCCGATGAGGGCCGGGACAAGCCCGACGACGTTGATGACGGCGGTTTTCTGCATGGGGTACTCCGATGGGTGTGATGCTCTGCGGTGAGCGGTGTTTCAGCGTCCCGTATCGTCGTCGGCGTGGATGGGGTGACGGCCAGCCTGTACCGGCTCTAGGTCCCGCGAATCCAGCGCTGGAGGACGTTGGTTGCGACGAAGGCGACCAGCGCGATGCCGACCGCGATCCACTCGCCGTGCGTGGCGAGCAGCAGGCTATCCAGCAGGGAGATCCCGGCGATCAGGCTGGCGATGGCGCGTCCGAAGGCGGGCGGCCGCTGCCGGTAGACGAACCCGAGGCTGAAGACCGTCCAGCCCACCATCACGCCCGCCAGGACGATGACGCCGGGACTGAAGTCGCGGACGATGGCGAGCAGCGGCGGCAGGAAGAGGCTGGCCACCGGCCAGTAGCGGAAGCCCGCCGGGCCGTGCTCCATCTTGGCGATGCTCGTCAGGCCGGCGACGTAGAGCAGCATCACCACGCACCAGAGCGTCGCCTCCGTCGTCCACGTCCCGGAGAACGCGAAGAAGGCCATCACGTAGACGAGGACGCGGGTGCCGCCCATGAAGAGCGGGCCGATGGGGTTGCCCTTGTGCCAGGCATCGTAGACGGCGATGGTGGCGACGAGGACGATCGCCGCGATCGTGGCGCGCAGGCCGGTCGTCGCGACGAGGGCGAGCCCGGCCACGACCATCGCCCCGGTGATGCCCCAGGCGACCGGGAGCGGCACCACGCCGGAGGGGATCGGGCGGTCCGGGCGCTGCTGGCGGTCGATCTCCACGTCGAGAATGTCGTTCAGGTACATCCCGGCGGTGTAGAAGAGGGCTGTCGCAAGACATAACGCGACGATAGGCCAGCCGAACGCGAGCGAGGTCGCCAGCGCGGCCCCGGCGAGGACATTGCTGACCACTGTCGGGGTGTTCGAGACGCGGGCGAGGGAGAGGTGCGCGCGCAGGGGTGACATGGCCGGACGGCCGGTGGGGAGGGGGGCGCTAGCGGATCGCATCGAGCACCCACTGGTATTCACGCGCCACGGACTCGTCCAGGTCCTGCTTCAGCTCGGCGGGCAGGACATCCCACGTATACGTCTCGATCTCGAGGTGATTGGTGAAACCGGTCTGCGCCAGGACCTCGAAGGTCCGGGCGATGGTCTCCTGCGTCGAGCCGAAGTGCTCGAACCGCTCCACGAAGATCGGAACGTGGAAGTGGATGCGCCACTCCTCGGCCTGCGGATCGTCGATCTGTGGCAGCGCCTGCGGCAGGTCCGGGAAGTGGAGGAGGCTGCCATCCGTGTTGCGCTGGATGACCTGATGCAGGTAGACCAGCTCGTCGAACTGGGCGAGTTCGGCGGCCAGCTCCTGCCGGTGTCCGGCCTCGCCGAGGTCGAGCTTCAGCGCGGAGCTGACCTGGATCTTGCCGACCTTGATCCCGAGTTCGGTGAAACGGGCGAGGATCGTCGCCGGGTCCTCGTAGCTCACCCCGACATGGCAGGTGTCGAAGCAGACGCGGATGTGGTCCAGCATCACCTCGCGGGCGGTATCGTCGTCCAGGCCGAGGCGGACGGCGAGCAGCGGGACGCCGAGCGGGAGCAGCCATTCCTCGTAGAAGGCGATCAGTTCGCCGCAATCTCCCAGCACCCCGTCCGGTTCCGGCTCGATGTCGAGGTGGATGCGCTTGCCGTCCGCCATCCGCACCCGGTAGAGGCGTTCGGCGATGAGGACCATGCGTTCCACGAAGAGCTGCCACACCGCGCGGTCGGTGGTGTCGATGGAGGGGTGGTAGCCGAACGGATTCGTGGAGATGCCGCCATCCATGCCATCCGGCAGCAGGTCGGCGAGGGTCTGGATCAGGCGCAG
>JBQCJS010000736.1:0-2349 GCA_051952485.1 Thermomicrobiales bacterium
CATCCACGCGGAGAACGAGGATACGGGCGTGCGCATCAGCTCGCTCGGCTCGACCTACTACTCCTCGCGGTGGTACGGCGCTCGCCGCCTCGGCTAGTCCGGCCACCCAGCCAGACGAACCATGCGAAAGGGAGGGACGCCATGTCCCTCCCTTTCGCATGGTTCGTCTTCGCGTCACTCCCCCGGAGGGCCACATGCGCATCCACGCCACCGCCATGCCCGGCCTCGACGCGCCGGTTCGCATCGCCTGGCTCGACCTGCTAGGGAGGCGCGCCGATGCCCCACCGCGCGTCTTCCTGCACGGACTCGGCTCCTCCAGCCTCGCAACCTTCCCGGAGCATGCCTTCCAGAGGCCCCAGGATGCCCCCAGAGCGATCCTGCTCGATATCCCGGGGTTCGGGCACTCGCGAAACGCACCGGCGGACTGGAGCTTCTCCATCGAGGATCAGGCCGAGACCGTCGCGGCCATGCTCACCGACCTTGGAATCGGGCCAGTCACCCTCATCGGGCACAGCATGGGCGGCTCGACTGCCATCGCCCTGGCGACCCGCCACCCGGACCTCGTGAGCGTCCTCATCGTCGCGGAACCGAATCTCGATCCGGGCGTGGGCACGCTCAGCAGTCACATCGCCGCCCAGACCGAGGCCGCCTTCGTCCGGCGGGGATACGATCGCCTCGTCCACGCCACGGCGAACCAGGCGGCGCGCGGCGATGCGGGCTCGGCCCGATACCTGCCCACCCTCCAGCAAGCGCTCCCGGTCGCGCTCCATCGCGCCTCGGTGTCGCTCCTCGCCGACCGCACGCCGACCTTCCGCGATCAGCTCGTCGCCCTCGCCGCGCGTGTCGCGACGACGTTCATCCACGGAGACCAGACGCCCGGCCTGACCGGCCTCGATACCCTCGCGGACGCCGGCGTTCGCCTCGCCCGAATCCCGGATGCCGGCCACGTGATGATGGACGACAACCCGGCCGCGTTCACGGCCGCCCTGCTCGCCGCCGAGGCCTGGGCCGGCGAGCAATACCAGGACCGCCGCTCCTCCTGAAACCCAAGGGGATATGTGGCTTGCGGGCAGGTACAGCGACACCCCGGCGGATCGTCGTCCGCCGGGGTGTCGTTCAGTCGTATCCGGGTCGTGAGGGTGACGGAAGGATCAGGAGAAGGCGATCACGCCATCCTCGTCCACATCGGCCTCGTTCCCGTCGAAGGCGAGCCGACCGGAGAGCTCCGGCGACGCCGCCTTGATCCGGTCCCGGATGTCCTCCAGGATGTCGGGATTGGCCTTGAGAAACTCCTTCGCGTTCTCCCGCCCCTGCCCGAGGCGTTCCTCGCCAAGGTAGAACCACGCGCCGCTCTTGCGCACGATCCCGAGGTCTGTCGCCACATCGAGCACGCTGCCCGCCACGGAAATGCCCTCGTTGTACATGATGTCGAACTCGGCCTGGCGGAATGGCGGGGCGACCTTGTTCTTGATCACCTTCACCCGCGCCCGGATGCCGATGGCATCCTGCCCGTTCTTCAGCGTCTCGATCCGCCGGATGTCCATCCGCACCGAGGCGTAGAACTTCAGCGCCTGCCCACCGGTCGTCGTCTCCGGCGACCCGAACATCACGCCGATCTTCATGCGGAGCTGGTTGATGAAGATCACGCAGGTCTTCGACCTGCTGATCGCACCCGTCAGCTT
Source organism: Thermomicrobiales bacterium (assembly GCA_051952485.1). Taxonomy (GTDB): domain Bacteria; phylum Chloroflexota; class Chloroflexia; order Thermomicrobiales; family UBA6265; genus JASGDN01. Next base: position 1,683 of record JBQCJS010000736.1, read on the forward strand.
GCGCAGCGCCTGGCTCATCAGGCGGGCCTGGAGACCGACGTGGGAATCGCCCATGTCGCCCTCGATCTCGGCCTTCGGCACCAGCGCCGCCACCGAGTCCACCACGATCACGTCCAGCGCGCCGGAGCGCACCAGCGTCTCGGTGATCTCCAGCGCCTGCTCGCCGGTATCCGGCTGCGAGATCAGCAGCTCATCCAGATCCACGCCCAGCTTGGAAGCATAGACCGGATCGAGTGCGTGCTCGGCGTCGACAATCGCCGCCAGGCCGCCCATCTTCTGCGCCTCGGCGATGATGTGCAGCGCCAGCGTCGTCTTGCCCGACGATTCCGGCCCGTAGACCTCGACGATGCGACCTCGCGGCACACCGCCGATCCCCAGCGCCAGGTCCAGCGCGATACTCCCGGTCGGGATGGCATCGATCTGCATCGGATTGACTTCGCCCGGGGTCATCTTCATGATGGACCCCTTCCCGAACTGCCGTTCGATCTGGGCGATAGCCATGTCGACCGCCTTGCCGCGGTCCGCGCGATCAGTCATGGAAGAGAACCCTTTCCCGTGGAAGCTCTCGCGCGCTGTTCGCGCGGCTTCGTGGCGCTTCGGCGCTCGTTGTGGGACCAGCCGGTCATCCGGCGAATGGACGCGAATCCAGCCATGCCCGCCCCTCCCC
>JBQCJS010000737.1:0-3061 GCA_051952485.1 Thermomicrobiales bacterium
TCGGCGCTGTCGGGATGCTGCGCGGACGCCGTGCCGCCCGGGCCACCGACCGGCCGACGGTCACCGTCTGGACCTGGCAGGACCGTGTGGGGGTGGCGGCGCTGGAGGATGTCGCGTCGGCCTTCAACGCGACCCAGGACAGTAGTCACGTCGAGATCGTGCGCCGTCCGGCGGTCTATTCCACCTTCCAGTTGCTGAACACTATTCGCGACGGCCTCGGTCCCGATCTCGCGGTCGGCGGGAGGGGGCTGCTTGCCGAACGCGATGCGCTCGGCATCCTGGAGGATCTCGCCCCGCTGCTCCCCGGCGCCGATCCGCCAATCGACCTCGGTCGCGACTTTCTCCCGTTCGTGGCGCAGGAGGTCCAGATCGGGGGACGTGTCGTCGGCATCCCGCTGGAGACGTCGGTCCGGGTGCTCGCGTTCAATCGTTCCGTCCTCTCCGACGCGGGTGTGGACCTGGCGGAGTGGGACCCGGCGAACGGCCCGGTCACGTTCGAGCGGCTGGGCGAGGTCGCGCAGGGGCTGGATCGGAACGATGCCTCGGGCGGATACGCGCGGCTCGGCTACGTTCCAGGCTTCGGCGAGGGATCGCCCTATCAGGACCTTGCAGCCTGGGGCGCCAGTTATTGGGATAAGGGGCACTGTGCGTTCACCGTCGATACGCCTGCCGCCCGCGCGGCCATCGGGTGGGTCCGGGGATATCAGCAGCGCCTCGACGGAACGCGATTGGATGCCTTCTTCATGCGGAACGGTGGCGTCAGCGTTCCGGCGGGCACGCCATTCGTAACGGGTGAGATCGTGTTCGCCCTGGCGCGGGGAGAGGATCTGCGGGCGATCGCGCAGCTGAAGCCGGATTTCGAGCTGGGTGCGACCTTCGTGCCGTCCCCATCGGCTGGCGCGCCCTCCCGCTCCTGGGCAACGGGCAGCGCGATCTCGCTGATGACGGGCGCGAAGCACCCGGAGGAAGCGATGCGCTTCGTGTCCTACCTCGTGGAGGTGGACGTGCTCGATCGCTACTGCCTGACGCTGGGCAGCCTGCCGAGCCGGAAGATCGTCTCCTCGACGGTGCTGGAGGGCCTGGCGCTGCCGTCGTTCATCCCCGACCGGGTGCTGTCCGCTGCCGTTCCCTCGCCGCCGGTGCCCATCGCCACGCAGTTCCAGGACCTGCTGCTCGGCGCGTGGGCAGACATGGCGCAGGGACGGGTCGATATCGCATCCGGGCTGGCCGGCCTGCAAGCGGACGCGACCCAGGCGCTCGCCGATACTGAAGGATGCGCCTGATCCCGAAGGATCGTAAACGCATGCCGCACGGGGAACGCCAGGAATCCGGTAATTCCTGTGTCATACTGATGGGAGCGGAATCCGTTCTCCACAATCTGACCGGGGCGTGCCATGCAGCGAACAGTGCGGGTGGTTGCGGTTCTTCTCATGCTCCTGATCCCGTTCTCGGCTGCGGTCAGCGCCGGTGCAACCGGCTCCGCCGCGTCTGAACGCGTCGATGTGGACGTGTTCCTCAGTGGATACGAACTGTATGAAAGCACTGCGGGCCCCGGTTGCGAGCCGAAGTCTGCGCTCGGTGACCCTATGGTGGCCATCGGCAAGGCATCGGCGGACCTTCAGGATGGAACGTTCAAGGGGGTGGACGTCTCTCCGACCTGGGGAACTGGATGCTTCTTTTCCGTGCGGCTGACGGTGACCGGCGCCGGTCCGTTCGCGGTGTCGGTCGGCGATGTGGACCTCGGGAGGGTCACGTCGGCCGAATTGGAACGCCTGGACTATCACCTCGAGATCGCGATTCGCACGGCGGATTTCATCGTCGACTCGGAGGACTGGCGCTTTCCAGAGGACGATGCGGACTCCTCCGCCAGCCAGTTGCCCCGTACCCGTCCGAACCCGACCCCGGTGGCCAGCCGCACGCGGGATACATGGGACTGCGCGGACCTGGAGGACTATCAGTCCGAGATGTTCTCACTCCTGGCGAGCGTCGAGAACTACGACGATGTGGAGAAGGTCATCGAGTCCGACGACTTCACGACCCTCCGCCCCAGCGTCGCTCGCCGGGCATCGGAAGGGCTGGACGAGTGGGCCGGCCTGCTCGAGGAAATGGACGACGTGCCCAAGGCAGCCGAGGAATATCACGAGGCTTTCATCGACCTCATCAGCACGATGTCCTCGATGCTCAACTCGTATGCGAGCGGAGGTGTCCTCGCCGCCGCCACGTATGGCGATGCCGCCGAGGCGACAAGCGATGCGCTGGACGAAGCGGAACGGTTGGGCGAGCGCCGCTGTGGCGATGACTGGACGGATGTCTTCGGGGACTGATTGCTTGCAGATGGTCGCAGCATCCCCCAGCAGCAATCCGCGGTGCACTATGTCGTCCGCCGCTCAGACGCGGTCGGAATGGTGCCACGACCGGCCACCGTTCGTGCTCGCATAGACGCCCGATGGCGTCTCCGCCGTGACGAATCCACGCTCGTCATCGCGGTTCAGCGCGGTCACCTGATGGTCGAAGAGGCCGCCGTTCCAGAACCCCCACGTCTCGCCGCCATCCACGGAGCGGGCGACGCCGTCTTCCAGCGTTCCCGCCAGCAGGAGTGGACCCGCCTCGCCCGCCACAACCAATAGGCAGGTGACGAGCGGCAGGTGGCCGGGCAGCGGGGCGAAGTCCCAATGCACCCCGCGATCGCGGGATCTCCCGACGCCACCCGGGATTCCGGCGAGCACCAGTTCGTCCTGTGCGAAGCCCGGCGAGATGGCCACGGCTGTCACCGGAAGGGATTCCGCTCCCGGCACGGCGTGGAACGTCGGCTCCCACGACGCCCCGCCATCTCGCGAGACGAGCAGGGACCGGTCCGCCGACACAACGAAACCGGTGCCGTCCCGCGTGCGATCGGGCGACCAGACGATCTCGTGCGCCGTGAAACCTGTCGGGGCAGCGGTCATGCGCGTCCCTCCGGCGAGACGGAAATCGCCTCGTCCCCCGTATGCAGCAGGACATCGATCGTCAGTGCCAGTGCGGCGGCGTGAAGTGCCCGGCGCGTTGCGGCGGTAACCACGTG
>JBQCJS010000738.1:0-16800 GCA_051952485.1 Thermomicrobiales bacterium
ATCGCGATGGCATTGCCGGGCACATCCGCCGACGACCTCACCTTCGCCGTCAACGGGCGGGGCTATGCCTGGCCCTGGCGCGAACGCGTGCATCCCCGGAAGGCCAAGGTGCCCCGGCGCGACATCCTCGTGGTGTTGACCGCGAACCTGGATGACAAGGAAGCCCTGCTCGCGGGAGAGCCCGGGATCTGCTTCACCGAGGACCACTACACCGGCTACCCCGCCGTCCTCGTGCGCCTGGAGGCGATCGACGCGGAGCGGCTTGGAGAGCTGCTCGGGGAGGCCCACGCGGCGGCACTCGCCAAGGGGCCGGCTCGATCCCGGCGGTAGGGATCGACGTTTCTCCCCCCGCGACGCCTGGAATCGTCGTCGCAGATGTGGCCACAGGGGCCGCATCTGCGCGCATCGGTGACGACCAACCGGTCCGGCGGTCTAGCCGGAGACGATGATGATGTTCGCGTAGAGCACCGTGTCGCCCGTGCGGATGGTCGCGCGGCCCTCGTGGCTGAGGCGCTTCAGCTCCAGGTGGCTCACCGTCTGCAGCGGGATGTCGCCCAACACGTCGCGCAGGGCGGCGATCCACTCCGGGCTGACGTCGAGCGCTTCCTCCGCCACCAGCACGCGGTCGATCACGAACTCCGCGTGGACGGCCTTCAGCACGTCGAGCACGGTCGGGATGCCGTCCACCAGCGCGAGGTCGATCCGCTCCGGTTCCTGCGGTACCGGGAATCCCCGGTCGCAGACGGTGAAGAAGGCGGTGTGGCCGGTGCTGGCGATCAGGTGGCTGATGCCGGGATGCAGGATGCCGCCGCGCTTCATGCTCCCGCCTCCCGCTCGCCTTGCACCCGCGTCCGCTGGTCGATCGTGATCTGCTCGACGAGGGTGGCGCCGGGCCGCTTGAAGATCAGGACCTGCGCGTTGTCGACCCCGGTCGCCGCGCTCACCAGTTCCCACCGGTCCGCGCCAAGGGCGTTCAGGCGCTCCACCGAAAGGACGCCGTAGACCTTCTCGATGTGGTATTCCCAGCGCCCCGTCGTGTTCGTCGTCATGCGCTCTCCCCGGCGGCGGTGCCGTCATCGTGCGACCCGGCGCCTGATGCTGATGTGGTCGCCGCATCATCGCCTTCGAGCGAGAAGTCCGCAAGCACGCGGTGCTGGATGTTGAAGATATGGGCCTCCAGCGCCTTGGCGGCGGCATCGGTGTCCCCCGCGACCAGGTGGTTGATGATCGTGCGGTGCTCCTCCAGCGCCTTGTCCGTCCAGCCCGCGATCATGAGCCCGGCCTTCTGGAAGACGGCGATCTGCGCCCACAGGCCGTCCAGCACGGAGACCAGCCGCCGGTTGTTCGAGTTGTCGAGCAGGAAGGAATGGAAGCCCCGATCCACCTCCAGGAAGGCCTCGTAGGCCGCCGCGCGCTCCTCGTCCGTCTCCGCCTCCTGCAGCAGGTGGGCGACGCGATCCAGTTCGTCCAGCTGTTCCCGGAAGGCGGCGGGTGACACGGCGATGGCCGCATGCCGGAGCGCGAAGGCCTCCAGCGCCGCGCGGAGTTCGTAGATCTCCTCGATATCGCGCCGGTCGTAGGAGGCGACGAAGAAGCCCCGGTTCGGCTCCGCGATCACCACCCCGTCCTTCTCCAGGCGGTGCAGCGCCTCCCGGACCGGCGTGCGGCTGACACCCAGCTCCTCGCTCAGGCGGAGGTCCGAGAGCTTTTCACCGGGGTGCAGCTGGCGGGCGAGGATGCGGTCCCACAGGATGCGATAGACATCGGAGCCGAGGTTGCGGCGCTGGATCAGGTCGCTGCCGTTCCCACCACCATTGGCGCTACCACCCGGCTGGGCCGAACTGGCGGATGACGCACGCAGGGCGGCGCCCTTCGGACCGTCCCCCCCCGCGTCCATGAGCGAATCCGACATGGCAGGTCTTTCTTGCTTGAGCGATGCCCGGTTCCGGCAACACCGGTCCGATCCCCGGTCCGCGTGGGCATCAGGCGGATGCCTGGGAGCTGGGCGGCAGGGATTCCACGCGATGAGTCAGGCGATGACAGATTCGATTGTATACAAGAATGGAACTGTATACAAAGAACGGGTGCCGGCTCCCGCTGCGGTTATACCACCACGGCGTCCCACGCGCCGCACATCGTGGACCGTCCCCTCGCGCCGGATGCGTGCGGCGGGTATCCTGATGCCACGAGCAACGGGCCGCGTGGCGTCAGCGGGACGCCGGGGCGGGCAGGGACGCCGGATCCGATCGCCGCATCGGCGCCGCGTCAGGAGAGGAACGGCATGACGGGACGACTCGCCTCGCGGATGGGGCGGCTGGGGACGGAGACCGCGTTCGAGGTGCTGGTTCGCGCCCGCGCGCTGGAGGCGCAGGGGCGCGATGTGGTCCACCTCGAGGTCGGCGAACCCGATTTCGACACGCCGGAGAACATCATCCGGGCCGGCCAGGAGGCACTGGCCTCCGGCTGGACGCACTACGGTCCGGCCAACGGGGATCCCCAGCTGCGGGAGGCGATCACCACCTACATCAACGGGCATCGCAAGACGGCCTTCACGCCCGATCAGGTGGTAGTGACGCCGGGCGGCAAGCCGATCATGTTCTTCCTCATCCTGGCGCTGCTGGAGGAGGGCGATGAGGCGATCTACCCCGATCCCGGCTTCCCCATCTACGAGTCGATGATCAACTTCTCCGGCGCGAAGCCGGTGCCGATCACGCTCCGGGAGGAGAACCAGTTCCGGCTCGATGTCGAGGAGCTGAAGGGCCTCGTCACCGAGCGCACGAAACTGCTCATCATCAACAGCCCGGCGAACCCGACCGGCGGGGTGCTGACCCGCGAGGACATCGAGGCGATCGCGCAGATCGCGATTGAGAATGACCTGATCGTGATGTCCGACGAGATCTACGCGGAGCTGCTCTACGAGGGCGAACACGTCTCCATCGCCTCCCTGCCGGGCATGGCGGATCGGACGGTGATCCTCGATGGCTTCTCCAAGACCTATGCGATGACGGGCTGGCGGCTGGGCTACGGCCTCTTCCCGAAGGACCTCGCCCCGCTGATCGCCAAGCTGGCGGTGAACAGCGTCTCCTGCACGTCCGTCGCCGTGCAGCGCGCCGGCCTGGAGGCGCTCACCGGTCCGCAGGACAAGGTCGCCGAGTTCCGGGAGGCGTTCCGGCAGCGGCGCGATCTCGTGGTCGGGCGGCTGAACCAGATCACGGGTGTCTCCTGCGTGATGCCGAAGGGGGCGTTCTACGCCTTCCCGAACATCACCGGAACGGGCCTGACCAGCCGCGAGTTCGCCGATCGCTACCTGCAGGAGTACGGCGTCGCGGCCATCGCCGGCACCTCGTTCGGGGCGGCGGGCGAGGGGTACGTCCGCCTCTCGACGGCAAACTCCGAGGCGAACCTGAACAAGGCGCTGGACCGCATGGAACAGCTGGTCGCCGGCCTCGGGAAGTAGTCTTCGACACGATTCGCACGAGGGGCGGGTGCCACCCGCACCGGTCCCTCGTGGCGTCGGGTGCGGACGTCCGCCGGTCCCGGCCTGAATGGCGCTGGACAGACCGTGAGGCGGGGAATGTCGTGATTCTGCCGAAGGAGCGCGATCCGCGCCTCATCACCATTCGCCGTGGCGGGACCCTCACGGACGAGGATCACCACCTGCTTGCCCTGTGGGCGGCCACCTGCGCGGAGCATGTCCTGCCACGCTTCGTCGCGGAGCGGCCGGATGACCCCCGTCCGGGTCATGCCATCGAGATGGCCCGGGCGTGGACGCGCGGCGAGGTCACGATGACCGAAGCGCGCACGGCGGCCGGTCATGCCAACGCCGCCGCCCGCGACCTTCGGGGCGCGGCGCGATGGGCGGCCTACGCAGCGGCGCAGGCGGCAGCGGTCGCCCACGTCGCCGCGCATGACCTTGGGGCGGCCGCCTACGCGATCAGGGCGGTGCAGGCATCCGGACCGCGGGAATCCGCCGTGGATGCCGGCCGTCGTGAATGCCAATGGCAGCGGGACCAGCTCCCGGACGCGATCCGCGACCTCGTCCTCGACGACCAGCGGAACCGGAACGCCATCTGCTGGTTCGTCTTCGACTGCTGAACCCTGCCACGCGCCGCAACCACGTCCGGCCGCTCCGGGACGCTCAGCTACGCGAGCGGAGGTAGGCGATGAGCGCCCCCACGCCGGAGACGGCCGCGACCACGTGCAGGATGTCGAGGCCGACGATCATCTTCGCGGGAACGTCGTCGATCAATGCCGGCGGCTCGAAGAACGAGACGACGCAGACCACCACGGCGACGATCGTGAACCACTTGAGCGGCTGGGTCGTGAACCGGCGCAGCAGCAGGAAGACGACGCTGGCGATGATCCACGAGGTCACGGTGGCGCCGATTGCCTCCCCGATTCCGATCGGGCTCCGGTCACCATTCATCTGCTCGATCGTTACCGAGTCCGGGATCATCCCGGCGGCATCGACGATGACGAAGGCGATCGCGGTCGCGACGACGGAGGCCACCGTCGCCAGGACGAGGCCGATGATGGCGTCCTTCCAGGAAAACGGCACCGGGGAATCGAGACTGCCGAACGTGCTGGCCATGTGCGTCACCTCCATGCGCTGATCTCGGGTCGCCGGGAACCCTGGCGCTACGGATGCGGGACGTTCCCCTCCCGCCGCATCCGCAATGCGGTGGGAGTCCAGCGGATGATTCCTGGCGTGATCCCCAGTCTGCCAGCGTGGCGACGGCCCGGCTTCTTCCCGCTTGCGCAATCCCGCCGGGGCGTCGCACGCGCGACAGTCCACGGTGGAGCGACGGTCACGCGGCCATGGAGGGTCGATTCCTGTCCCGTGGCCGCGTCGTCATTCGTCGGGACCGGCACCTGCGGGGTCGTCCGGGGTGGGGAATCGCCCCTGGCCGACCAGGGCCGACAGCGGCTTGCGGCCCGTCGTCCTCCCGCCAGGACGGGGATCGGCATAGGTCGTCGGATACCCGAATGCGATGACCGACTTCAGCAGGTGGCCCTCCGGCACGCCGAGCATGGCGCGGGCCGCGGCTTGCTGGTCCGGCGCGTCGAACCACGCCGTACCGCCGCCGAGGCCCAGTGCCGTCGACGCGATCAGCAGGCGCTCGGTGACGCGACCCTCGTCGTGCAGCTCGGTCAGCGGGTGCTGGTTGTCCAGCACCACCGCGATGGCGAGTGACGCCCCCGCCACCCATCCGATGCGCGGGCTGAGGTTCGCGATGCCCTGAAGCTGGTCCGGACGATCCAGCACGATGAAGTGCCACGGCTGCCGGTTGAGCGCGCTGCCGGTCCAGCGGGCAACCTCCAGCAGCGCATCCACGATCGCGGGCGGCACCGGTCGCCCGTCGAACTGGCGGGCCTGGCGAAGATGGGTCAGCAGGTCGATCACGAACTGGGCATCGTTTGGAATATCGCGGGACATGGGGCCTCCGGTCACTCGGTCGGTGTCGTGGTCGGTGTCGTGGTCGTGGTCGGTGTCGTGGTCGTGGTTGCGGACCATGTCCCAGCCTACGCTCCGTTGCCGATCCGGGGAAGTCCGGGCATGATGGACGCACCGTCCCGGTCGTGCCCATTCGGCGAAGGAGTTCCCTCCATGACGGCAGCGACCCGCGCGACACGGACCGTGACCCTCGACGGTCATCCGGTGAAGCTTTCCAGTCCCGACAAGCTGATGTTCCCCGGCGCTGATGGCGAAGGGAGCATGACCAAGACGGGCGTCATCGCCTATCTCACCGCCGTCTCCGCGGTCATCCTCCCGCAGCTTCGCAACCGCCCGGTGACGCGCATCCGCTTCCCGGACGGCGTCGGCGGCGAACGCTTCTTCGAGAAGAATGTCCCCCGCTATGCTCCCGGCTGGCTGCGCGCGTTCACGATCGACGCCAGCCCCGGCGACCCGTCGTCCAAGGATGTGCGCTACCCCGTGATCGACGACCTCGCCGGCCTGACCTGGATGGCCAACCAGGCCGCGCTGGAACTCCACACGCCGCAATGGCGCCTCGGGCCACGCGGGGGAATCGGCAAGCCGGACCGCCTCGTGATCGACCTCGATCCCGGCGAGGGCGCGACGCTCGACGATTGCGCGGCCGTGGCCGGCATCGTCGCCGAACGGCTGCGCGCCGAGGCGCTCGTTCCCGTGCCAGTCAGCAGCGGGAGCAAGGGGATCCATGTCTACGCCGCGGTCGACGGGCGCCGGACGGCTCGCGCGGTTCACGAGTGGGTGAAGCACGTCGTGCAGGGGCTCGAACGGGACCATTCCGACCGGGTCGTGGCGAATGTGCGCAAGGAACATCGCGGCGGCAAGGTCTTCCTCGACTGGAGCCAGAACCACCCTGCCCGCTCCACCGCCACGCCCTATACCCTGCGCGCGAAGGGGCCGATCCCGACCGTGGCCGCGCCGCGCTTCTGGGACGAGATCGGTCCCGGCCTCGTCCAGCTCGGCCCGGACGAGGTGCTGAGGCGGCTGGACGAGCACGGCGACATCTTCACGCTGGTCGCGAACGACCACGACCACGACCACGGCCACGGCCCGGACCGCGACCGGCGCCGAACGACAGGATGACCGGAGGAGCGATGGAGATGACGGGTTCGATCCCTGGTTCGATGCGCGGGGTGACGCTCCCCGGCGGGCGGCAGGTGGCATTCGTGGATGCGCCCGTCCCGGAGCCGGGCCACGGCGAGGTCCTGGTGCGGATGAAGGCGTCCTCCATCTGCGGCAGCGATATCCGGGCTATCTACCGCGAACACCTCGGGCACGGCCCGGAGGCCTACCAGAACGTGATCGCCGGACACGAACCGGCCGGGCAGATCGTCGCGGCCGGTCCCGGGTGCCATCGCTTCGGCGTCGGCGATCGCGTCATCCTCTATCACATCGCCGGTTGCGGCATCTGCCCCGATTGCCGCGAGGGGTACATGATCAGCTGCACCTCGCCCCAGCGCGCCGCCTATGGCTGGCAGCGGGACGGCGGTCATGCCGACTTCGTGCTGGCGGCGGAGACGACCTGCGTGCCGTTGCCGGAGCCGCTCACCTACGTGGATGGCGCGCTGATCGCCTGCGGATTCGGCACGGCCTGGGAGGCGCTGCGCAAGGCGAACGTCTCCGGGCGCGACCGGGTGCTGGTCACCGGCATGGGGCCGGTCGGGATGGCGGTCGGGGTGCTCGCGAAGGCGATGGGTGCATCGACGGTGATCGGGACCGATGTCGCCCCGGAACGGCTCTCGTTCGCGCTGGAGGTCGGCGCGATCGACGAGGGCCTGCTCTCGAACGAGGGAACGCACGGCCACATCCTGCAGTTGACCGAGGGCCTTGGCTGCGAGGTGGCGGTCGATTGCTCGGGCAATCCGGCGGCGCGGGAGCTGGCGTTGCGGTCCACCCGCCGGTTCGGACGATGCGTGATGGTCGGCGAGGGGAACCGCCTCGATATCGATGTCAGCCAGATGCTGATCCATCCCCAGGTCACGTTGATGGGATCGTGGGTGACGAGCGTGGGGCACATGGAGGAGCTGACGGAGAAGCTGGTACGGTGGGGCATCCATCCGGAGCGGATCGTCTCGCACCGCTTCACGCTCGATGATGCCGCCGAGGCCTACCGCGTCGCCGATGAGGGCAAGTCGGGCAAGGTCTGCATCGTCATGGACTGAGTGGATCGTCTCGCCTTACTTGGCATCTGCTCGCTTGGTCGGGCCGCCATGAAGGCGGCCCCCACAGACGGCCGGACTGCCAGGCGATTCGGTCGTTCGTAGGGCGAACCCTTGTGGTTCGCCACCCTCCTGGCCTGCCAGGTTGAGCGAGTCGGTGTGTTCAGTGAGCCGACTCGCTTAACCTGTCCTGTTCCTGCCTGGTCGGGCCGACTTGAAGGCCGCAGCGCGACGGGCCCCCACAAACGGCCGGACTGCCAAGCGATTCGGTCGTTCGTAGGGCAGCCCCTTGTGGGCTGCCTCCCCTTTCGCCAATGCCAGGTTAAGCGAGATACAGCACGGTGATCGGCGCTCCGGGCACGGTTCTCGCATGACGTCCGGCGTTGGTCGATCGATACACGCAGGAGGCGGACGATGAGCGCGGAGGGTCATGGCGGGATCGAGTGGCAGTCGGTGGTGCTGAACTCGCCGAATCCGCGGGCGCTGGCGCGGTTCTACGCGGCGCTGCTCGGGTGGGAGATCCGGACCGACGAGCCGGAGTGGGTCACGATCGTCGGGCCGCTTGGCGAGCGCCACTATCTCGGCTTCCAGAAGGAAGATCTCTACGAGCGTCCCGTCTGGCCGGCCCAGCCGGGAGAGCCGCAGATGATGATGCACCTCGATATCCATGTGGACGACCTGGAGGCTGCCTGCGCCTGGGCGCAGGCGTGCGGCGCGACGCTCGCCGACTTCCAGCCGCAGGAGGATGTGCGCGTCCACCTCGACCCGGACGGCCACCCCTTCTGCCTCTGGACGGATTGAGGCGGTCCAGCGGATGTCGGGCCCAGGATCGACGGGGAATGCTGCCGTCGGTCATGGGCACCGTCCGGGCCGGACCAATCCGGATGCTCAATCATGGCTGCGACGTATTATTGGAGGACCGGTATCGTATAGTGCGAATGAGTGATGCCGGTTCAGGAATGGAACTCGATGCAGGCTGATCCCTCCGGATCATCGAGTGGGGTTGCGCGGGGATCGGACAGGCGAATCTCACCGAACGGCCGCGCCTCGAACCCGGGAGCGCGGTCGATGGCAATCAGGTTCGTGTGGGAGGAGAACGCCGATGTCCGGAAGTGGCTCGCCTTGGTGGTTGCGATGGGATACCCGAAACAGCCGTCAGCAATGGTGGATCGTGGCGTTGCCGACGTATATCGTGTCGGGCATCGTGACGAGTATCTACCAGAATAACGAGACGACGCTGTGGGCGATCATTGCGGCCGTGGTCGGGATCGCATCGTTGTACCTCTATCTCTCCGCCAATGCGCGGCGGTTCCATGATCGCGGCAAGAGCGGATGGTGGTCGCTGATCGGCCTGATCCCGATCCTCGGGACCATCTGGGTGATCGTCGAATGCGGGTTCCTGAACGGGAGTCCTGGCACGAACCAGTGGGGCAATCCGGCCTGATTCCACGCAGCGACGCCCCCCGCGAGTCATCGCAGGGGGCGTCGCTGCGGAATCGCGTCGGCGTACCGAGACGGCTCCATATCCGGCGACCATGCCGTGCCTCCGCTTGCCAGGGCAAGGATGCGGCCGCTACGCGGAGAACGCCAGCCGGACGTGCAGCGCCAGGTGCAGGCGCAGGCGGATGTCGGCGTCGTTCAGGTCCTGACCGGTGATCTCCGCGATCCGCTCCAGCCGGTAGAGCACCGTGTTCCGGTGAACGTGAAGCAGGGTTGCCGCCTCCTTCGGGCTGCAGTTCGCCGCGAAGAAGGCCTCCAGCGTCTTGATCAGTTCCGCCCCGTGCATCCGGTCGTATTCCAGCAGCAGGCCCAGCGCCTCGTCCTGGAATGTCTTCAGCTCCGGCAGGTTCTCCGCGGCGTAGATCAGCCGGTAGACCCCAAGCTGGTCGAACGACGTGACGTGCCCCGGCCCCCGCAGGCGGCGACCCAGCGTCAGGGCCTGCCGCGCCTCCTGGTGGGACTGCCGGATGCCTTCGATCCCGGACCGCGCCCGCCCCACCCCGAGCGACACGACTTCCGTCGAGGCGTGGGCGGCAATCGCCGCGTTCAGGTCGTTCCGCAGGGTGACGACGATCTCCTCCACCTCGCCCTCCGTGCCGATCGGCCAGATCACCTCCGCGCTCGTGTTCCGCACACGCCACATGATGCGGGCGTTACGGTCCCGCGCCGCCCGCTGGAGGCCGTCTTCCAGGATCGACCAGCGGCCATCGCGCGCGCGGGCTGGCGCGTTCGGCGCGGGCTCCACGCGGGCGATCAGCGCGACGTACGATCCGTTCAGGTCGTGCCCGAGGCGTTGCGACTGCTGGAGCAGGGAGACCTCGCTGCGGAGCGCGCCGTCCAGGATCTCGTCGAGCACGTTCAGCTCGATCTCCTGCCGGGCGCTGAGGGCGGCTTCCTCCCGCGAGAGGGCGACCGCCGCCGCCGCCGCGCCGCGTGAGGCCAGCAGGGCGTCTTCCACCACATCCTCGCCGGTGGGCACGAAGAGGGAGACATTGCCCAGCAACCCGTCGCGCCCGATCACCGGGGCCACGATCCGGCTCCAGCCGGCTCCGGTCGGGTAGGTGGCGGTCGGTGGTTCGGCGGAGCTGGTCGCGGCGACGCTGCGCAGCCAGGTCTGCACGGTGGCGCGGGTGGGAAGCAGGATCGCATCGGGGTCGTTGACCCCGTACCGGGAGCCGGCGTTGGCGCTCAGGGCGAGGATGCGGCCATCGCGCCCCTCGATCGCGACCGCGCGCCCGGCCAGCCGGGAGAGGTCGGTGGCCAGCGCCTCCAGCGATTCCCCGCCGATCGCCAGCTCCATCAGGCGGCGCCCGGCCTCCTGGCCCCGTCGCTGGATCTCGCGGCGGCGTTCGGTGATGTAACGGGAGGTGTTCCGCTCCAGGGCGCTGTAGTCCACGCCCTCCGGCAGCATGAGCAGGGGGATGCCTGCCTCGATGGAGGAGCGGCGGGCGGCCTCGTCGACGGCATCGGAGAGAGCGATTGCCGCGACCCCGAACCCCGCGAGTTGCCGGATTGCCTGGTCCAGGGTCAGCCGTTCGTCCAGCATCTCCAGGACATGCGGCGGCAGCAGGACGATCTCGCCGCCGCTGAGGTGTTCGAAGGCGGGCGGCGCAGGGCGCAGGCGGGTGGCCCAGGTGACCTCGCGACCCAGGCCGGCCTCGCCGGCGACGACCCGGGTCGGATCGGGAAGGGCCTTTCGGAGGATGTCGTTGACGGAGATCATCGGTCGTGTGCTCCAGGAGCGTGGGAGCTCCGGCGATCCAGCCTAGAGGTCGCCATAGCGAAGGTGTTCCCAGGGACTGACGTGCCGGCGGTAGTCGTCCCATTCCGCGCGTTTCACGGTCAGCAGCTGATCGAAGATGTAGGGGCCGATCGCGTTGCGAACGGTGTCGTCGGCGGCCAGGGTCTCCAGCGCCTCGCCCAGCGTGCTCGGGAGGCGGGGCACCCCCAGCCGGTTCAGTTCGTCGTCGTCGTAGGCCACCAGGTTCTCGTCCACCGGCACCGGCGGTTCCTCGCCGTGGCGGATGCCGGCCATCGCCGTGCCGAGCGTGGCAGCGATCAGGAGGTAGGGATTCGCCATCGCATCGGGGCTGCGCAGTTCGATATCGGCGAGCTGGTCCGGGCTGGCGCCGGGCACGCGAATCAGCGAGGCCTGGCTGACCCGCGCCCAGGTCGCGTGGCGGGGGGCGCGGTGACCGTCCGCGAGGCGCTTGTAGGAATTGACGGTGGTGCAGGCGATGGCGCTCATGCCCTGCGCGTGGGCGAGCTGGCCACCGATGAAGTGGCGGGCAGTGGTGGTGAGCCCGTCCGCCGAACCCGGATCGCGCAGCAGGTCATCGCCGTCCGGATAGCGCAGCAGGCGCTGGAAGAGGTGCATGCCGGAACCGGGCGCATCGGAGAAGGGCTTCGCCATGAAGGTGGCGCGGAGGCCGCGCCGCTGCGCGATCGAGCGGATCACCTGACGGGTGGTGGTGATCTGGTCGGCGATGCGGATACCGCCGGCATGGCTCAGGTCCAGCTCCTGCTGGCCGGGACCTGTCTCGTGATGGGCGCCCCCAACCCCGATGCCCATCGCCTGGAGGCTGGCCACGATCTCGTCGCGCGTCTCCGAGAGGACATCCTCGCCGATGTCGAAGTAGCCGGCGGCATCGGCGGAGGGCAGCAGCGTGTTGTCGGTCTGGCGGCCCTTCAGCAGGTAGAACTCCATCTCGGCGCCGACGCGGTAGTCGAAGCCCAGCTCGGCAGCCTTGCGCAGCTGGCTCTCCAGCGCGGACCGGGGGTCCCCGGCGAAGGCCTGGCCATCCCGCCGCAGCACCCAGCAGAAGAACTGGGCACGCCGGATCGCGCCATCGCGCGTGGGGGCGATGAGCAGGGTGCCCGGATCGGGAGCGAGGTAGAGATCGAGTTCCACCTGCCGTTCACCGCCGGTGAGCGCAGCGCCATCGAAGCGGTAGCCGTGGCGGAAGGTGTATTCGAGCAGGTTGGCGGGGATGGTCAGGGCCTTCATGCCCCCGGAGATATCGCTGAACTGGAGATCGACGATGCGGATCTCGCTCTCCGCCACCCGGGCGAGGGCCTCCGCGATCTGGTCCTCGCGGTGTTGTGGCTCCAGCGACCCGAACTCGAAACCGGACATCTTCAGGCTCCTCGTACCAAATGCCGCCCTCAGGATCGGCGGCAACGCGATGCATTCGCACGAGATTATGTGCTGAGCATCCAAATCCGCGCCACCAGCAGGCAGAGCACCGCAGCCGAACCGGAGGCCACCGTGCCGATTTTGTCGATTCCGGTTCGGGAATCATGCATACAGCCTAGCTGGGCGCGGCGTGATCTGCCCTGTGCATGCTGTCGGAGTCTTTGGGCATTGAGTCTAAAAAGCAACAATCACGATCTTGGCGCTCCGTACCTGTTTCCGTGACAAGGCCGGAAATACACTGAAAGCTCCCACAATGGCGTGGATCGGGTGGTTTGTGATGCCTGCGGGAAGCGGATCGATGGCGATCATCCTCGTTCGGGCACAGGCCGATGACGGCCTTCCTGTTTGTGCCTGAATTCACAAGTGCTCGTTCCAGGGCCGCCAGGTCCCGTTCCGGCTCCCGAGTGCCGGCCATGCAACCTCTTGCGTAGAACGTCGTGCGCCTTCCAGGACACCAGCCCGTTCATCCGGGAACGCGGCCCCCATGCCCCCAACGCGCATGCGAAGGATTTCAGGAATGACCGTTTCGCTCCAGCCCCGCGTGGATGCCCCGCTCCATTCGCCAGCCTACGAACACGATTCGTGCGGCGTCGGCCTCGTCGTCGACATCGCCGGCAAGCCCTCCCGCACCATCGTGGAGCGCGCGCTGGCCGGCCTGGTGAACCTCACGCATCGCGGCGGCGTGGGAGCGGACCCCCGTACGGGCGATGGCGCCGGCATCCTCCTGCAGGTCCCTCACGCGCTCTTTGCCGGTCTCGATATCCTCGGGGACGCTGGCAAGGGCGACTACGGCGTGGCGATGGCCTTCCTGCCGCGTGACGAGGCGAGGCTGGCGCAGGCGAAGGGATACTTCGCCACGGCGGCGGCCGACCGTGGCCTGGAGCTGCTCGGCTGGCGCGAGGTGCCGGTCGATCCCGCCGTGCTCAGCGAGACGGCGGAGCGGACCCGCCCGACGATCGAGCAGGCCCTGATCGCCCGCCCGGCTGGGCTCGGCACCGAGGCGTTCGAGCATGCGCTGGTGCTCTACCGGCGCGCGGTGGAGCGGGCGGCGCAGGCGGATGGTTTCACCGATGCCGATCTCTTCATCGCATCCTGTTCCTCCCGCACGGTGATCTACAAGGGCTTCTGCCTGCCGGAGGACCTGGCCTCCTTCTATCCCGACCTCCAGAACCCGGCGGTGGAGAGCGCCATCGCCCTCTTCCACCAGCGTTACAGCACGAACACCTTCCCGACCTGGGGCCTCGCGCAGCCGTTCCGCCTCATCGCCCACAACGGCGAGATCAACACCGTCCAGGGCAATCGCCTCTGGATGCAGGCGCGCACGCCGTCGCTGGCGCTGCCGGGCGTGACCTCGGAGGAGCTCTGCCCGGTCGTCTCGATGTCCGGCTCCGATTCGCTCTCGCTGGACAACACGATCGAACTCCTGAACCTCAGCGATCGCTCCCTGCCGCGCGCGCTGATGATGTGCGTGCCGGAGCCGTGGGAGCAGTACCCGGACATGGACCCCGCTCGCCGCGCCTTCTATGACTTCAACGCTGGCCTGCTGGAGCAGTGGGACGGCCCGGCGGCGCTCGGCTTCTCCGATGGCGTGCTCGCCGGGGCGACGCTGGACCGCAACGGCCTGCGCCCGTTTCGCTACGCGATCACGGCGGACGGCCTCTTCATCGGTGGTTCGGAGGCCGGCACGGTCGAGATCGACCAGGCCACCGTGATCGAGAAGGGCCGGCTCGGGCCGGGCCAGATGATCCTGATCGACACGGAGAAGGGCGAGGTCGTCCGCAACGACGAGCTGAAGAACGGCATTGCCCAGAGCCAGCCCTACGCGCAGTGGCTCGCCGAGAACCGCGTTCGCCTCGATATCCAGCCGGAGCCGGATGAGGACTCCCCGGTGCCCCCGGATGCCGATGCCAAGACCCGCGCCGCGCTCACCAAGGCCGACCCGAAGGTGGTCGCCCGCCAGCGCGCGCTCGGCTACACCGCCGAGGACCTGCGGCTGATCGTCACGCCGATGGCCGGGGAGCGCAAGGAGCCGACGTGGTCGATGGGCGACGATGCGCCTTTGGCCGTCCTCTCGGATGTGCCGCGCCCGCTCACCGCCTACTTCCGCCAGCGCTTCGCCCAGGTCACGAACCCGGCGATCGACTCCCTGCGCGAGCGCCGGGTGATGGCGCTGGACACCTTCGTCGGGCCGCGCGGCAACCTGCTGGCCGAAACCGCCGGGCAGGCAAAGCTGATCCATCTCAAGAGCGTCGTGCTCTGGCCGAGCGAGCTGCAGGGCATCCGCACGCAGACCGCGCTGAATGTCGCCGAGATCGGCACCGTCTTCCCGGTCGCCGAGCCGGATGGCGCGTTGCAGGCGAAGCTGGAGTCCGTCATTGCCGAGGCCGAGCAGGCCGTGCGCGATGGCGCCCAGGTCCTGGTCTTCTCGGATCGCGGGCTGGACGAGGCCCACGCGGTGGTGCCGATGCCGCTGGTGATCGGCGGCGTCCATCATCACCTGATCGCGGCGGGCCTGCGGGATCGCGCGGACCTCATCGCCGAGTCCGGCGAGGTCTTCGACGTGCACCAGCTGGCCGTGCTCATCGGCTACGGCGCTTCGGCGGTGCATCCGTGGATGGCGCTGGAGGCGAGCACGCAGCTTGCCGGGCAGCGCGGCTACGAGGATGTGCGCCCGCTGGAACTGCGCCGCAACTACCTCTACTCGATGGAGTACGGCTTCCTGAAGGTCACCTCCAAGATGGGCATCTCCACCGCGAGTGGCTATCGTGGCGCCCAGAACTTCGAGATCCTCGGCCTCGGGCCGGAGATCGTCGAGCGCTGCTTCCGGGGCACGCCCTCGCGCCTCGGCGGCATCGGCTTCGCGGAAGTCGAGGCGGACATTCGCTCCCGCCATGAGGCGGCGTTCGCGGAACTCGCCGCCCGCCTGCCGGACTTCGGCCTCGTGAAGTTCAAGAAGGACGGCGAGGCCCACGCCTACGCCCCCACCATCGTCAAGGCGATGCAGAAGGCGACGGCGGAGAACGACCGCGCGGCCTACGAGACCTATCGCGAGCTCGTCCGCCAGCAGCCGAAGACGGCGATTCGCGACCTCCTGCGCATCAAGCCGATGGGGCCGGCCATCGGCGTCGACGAGGTCGAGCCGGCTTCCGAGATCACGAAGCGCTTCATCGTCACCGCCATGTCGCTCGGCTCGCTCAGCCCGGAGGCGCACCAGACGCTCGCCATCGCCATGAACCGCATCGGCGGGCGCTCCAACTCCGGTGAGGGCGGCGAGGACCCGAACTGGTACGACGCGAAGACCGGCGACATCCGCCACAACAAGGTGAAGCAGGTCGCATCCGGACGCTTCGGCGTCACCACGCGCTACCTGACGAACGCCGAGGAACTGGAGATCAAGGTCGCCCAGGGCGCGAAGCCGGGCGAGGGCGGCCAGCTGCCGGGCTTCAAGGTCACGGCGTTCGTCGCCCGGATGCGGCACGCGGTGGAGGGGCTGCCCCTCATCTCGCCGCCGCCGCACCACGACATCTACTCGATCGAGGACCTCGCCCAGCTCATCTACGACCTGCGCCAGGTGAACCCGAAGGCGAAGATCGGGGTCAAGCTGGTGGCGGAGGCCGGCGTCGGCACGGTCGCGGCAGGGGTCGCGAAGGCGCGCGCCGACTACATCCTCATCTCCGGTCACACCGGCGGCACCGGTGCCGCGCCGCTCGCCTCGATCAAGCACGCGGGGGTCTCGTGGGAGCTTGGCCTGGCGGAGACGCAGCAGACGCTGGTGATGAACCAGCTCCGCTCCCGCGTGCGGCTGCGCACCGATGGCGGCATCAAGACGCCGGAGGATGTGCTCTACGGGGCGATCTTCGGCGCGGACGAGTTCGGGTTCGGCACGTCGATCCTCGTCGCCATCGGCTGCGACATGGCCCGGCAGTGTCACCTGAACACCTGTCCGACCGGGATCGCCACCCAGCGCGAGGACCTGCGCGCGAAGTTCACCGGCACGCCGGAGATGGTGATCGCCTACTTCGAGCAGCTCACCCAGGCCCTGCGCGAGCTGATGGCCTCCCTCGGCATCCGCTCGCTGGCGGACCTGATCGGTCGCACCGACCTCCTGGAGCAGGGGGAGCTCGATGGCCGCGCCGCGATGCTCGACCTCAGCGCCCTCCTCACGGAGCCGGTTCCGGCGGAGCAGCGTCGCAAGCTGATCGATGTCGATCACAACGCCGACGAAACCCTGGACGACCGCATCCTGAGGGAGATCGAGCCGCTTCTCGCCCGTGGCGAGGCGGTGGAGTTCGTCAGCGAGATCCGGACGGAGAACCGGACGACCGGTGCCCGGATCGCCGGGGCGATGTCCCTCCTGCGGGAGCCGCGCGCCGACGGGGAGCCGATCCGCCTCGACCGGGTGAACCTCCGCTTCACTGGCAGCGCGGGACAGAGCTTCGGTGCCTTCGCGGTGC
>JBQCJS010000739.1:0-3087 GCA_051952485.1 Thermomicrobiales bacterium
AACAAGCGCCCGGCCTACCTGGAAGCGTTCTGGAACGTCGTCAACTGGGATGTCGCTGGCAAGAACTACGACGCCGCCAAGTAGCATCCGCGCTCACGAAGCCGGCGATCCGCGAGGGGGCATCCACTGGTGGATGCCCCTTCGCCATGCCCGTTGATCCGGCGCGTTCCCAGCCGATTCCCAGCGAACGTCTGGCGCATTGATGGTGCCTTCGTGTCACACTATGGTGCAGATGGGGTGAACCATGCCCGATTGCGCCCCGGTCCGATGACCGGGCCAGATCGTCGGCACCCCGATCGCCACCATCCCGGAATGTTCCGTTCCGTTTCGCACCGAGCGGCGGCCCCGGCCACAACGCGGCCGTCCCCAGGAGTACGGCAGGACCATGAAGCATCCACATCCAGCCGATCCCACACAACCCCTTCGCTCCCGCCCCGCTCGCCTGGCGAGGCGGTTCCGCGTCCATCCGGCGGCGGTCGCGGCCTTCACGGCAGTGGCGCTGACGCTCCTGCTGGCAGGGACGACGGTCATCCATGCGCTGGCGCAGGCGGTCGGACCAGCCGCCCCCTCCCCGGCCCAGGGACACGCCTCCGTCATCGCCAGCGGCATCGCCTCGATCCCGGAGGGAGCGAAACGCTGGCGGGTCCTGACGCAGGAGGCCAGCGAGGACGCCGTCTATCAGGTCGTGCCCTCCACCGGATTCGTCTACTCGAACGGAACACCCCTGATCCTGATCGACGTCGCCTCGGCCCGCCGCCAGCGGCTGGCGTCCGGTGAGGGAGCGTTCATCGACACGGAGCAGCAGATCGGCGTCTCCTCGGTGGGAGCGCGCCAGCAGTTCATGGTGATCGAGCTGGGGGCGAGCGGCACGCAGCCGACCTCGCCCGCCCAATTCGTGAGCGGGCCTTTCGACGCCACGGCTGGCGATTACGATGTAGCGCTTGTGCGGGACGTGCTGAACCAGGATGAAGCGGGCACCGTTCCCGCCGGGTCCCTGCCCACGCTCGTCTACGCCGTCAGCGGCACGATCACCATCGAGGCGGGCGGCGACTCGACGACCCTGGACGCGGGCCAGGCCGACACCTTCGACGGCGACCTCACGATCACCGGCAAGACCGGCGGCGCGACCTACATCGCTGCCCACGTCGGGGCGAAGCTCCCGTCCGTCGCCACTCCGGTCGCCTCGCCGACTGCAGCCCCGGCGACACCGACGGCGCCTCCCACGGCGACCGCCGCCCCGACCGAAACCCCGGCCCCAACGAACACGCCCAAGCCAACCGCCGCCGCAAGCCCGACCGCCGCCGCGACCGCCACCGCCACCCCGACGGAGGACCCCGCCTCCGCGGTCGACACCGACGGCGACGGCCTCTCCGATGCGGAGGAAGCACGAGCCGGCACCGACCCGGCCAATCCGGACATCGATGACGACGGCATCAATGACGGCAACGAGGTGAAGGTCTACAAGTCGGACCCGCTCAACCTCGACACGGACGGGGACACGCTCTACGACGGTGGGGAACTGGTCTACGGCACCGATGTCCTGAATCCGGACACGGACGGGGACGGCGTCTCCGACGGCGACGAGGTCTACATCACGAAGACGAACCCGCTGGACCCGAACTCGAAGTAAAGAGGAACGAGGCGAGAGAAAAGAGAAAAGAGCTGGATGCGTCCGGCTCTGCACGAAGGGACCGACACTGTCGTGTCGGTCCCTTCGTGTTGGTGTTTGCCATTCTCTGCCGGCGAGGTCCGGGTGGGGATCGCCGCTCCGTGTCGGCACCGCGCTTCTGGGGCGAGTTCCGGATGCCGCGCCGTAGCCTCCTCTTTTCTCTTTTCTCGCGCCTCGTTCCGCGTCTCGCGCTACTTCTTGTCGTCGCCCGTCATCAGGCGGGAGGCGCGGTTGAAGCTGAAGTAGTTTGTCACCCACTGCGTGAAGACGGCGATCCGGTTCTTGATCCCCGGCAGCAGCGCGTCATGGATGCCCATCCAGGCGAACCAGGCCGCCGGACCGCTGAACTTCTTGCCGTTGATGTCGGCGATGGCGGCGTTCCGCCCGATCACCGCGAGGCTGCCCCGGTTCTTGTAGACGAACGGCTGGTAGGCCTTGCCCGCGATCCGGTTCGTGATGTTCGTGGCCGCCCACTCGCCCTGCTGGATCGCGGCCGGCGCCACGCCCGGAACCGGCTTGCCCTCGGCGTTCTTCACGCTGGCGGCGTCGCCGATGACGAACAGCTCCGGATGCCCGGCAACGTGCAGCTCCGACGTCACCGGCACGCGGCCCGCGCGATCGAGCTCGGCAACGCCCGCCAGCTGGCGGGTCAGCGGGGAGACCTGCACGCCCGCCGCCCAGATGATCGTCTCGGCGTCGATCCGGGTGTCGCCCATGTTCAGGCCGGTCTCATCGATGTTGGTGACCATCGAATTGGTCTTCACCTCGACCCCGAAGCTGTTCAGGCTCTTCGTCGCGGTGGCGGCGAGGTCCTCGTCGTACATCGGCAGGATGCGCGGCAGCGCCTCCACGAGGTAGATACGGGACTGGCGGGTATCGATGTTCTTGTAGTCGTTCACCAGCGTGTGATGCGCCAGCTCGCCGATCGCGCCCGCCAGCTCGACGCCGGTCGGGCCGCCGCCGACCACCACGAAGGTCATCAGCGCCTTGCGCCTGGCCGGGTCGGTCTCCTTCTCCGCCTGCTCGTAGGCCGCGAGGAGGTTGCGGCGGATGCGCTCGGCGTCCTCGATCGTCTTCATGCCGGGGGCGAGCGGAGCCCACTCGTCGCGCCCGAAGTAGGAGTGCGTCGCGCCGACCGCCACGATCAGGTAGTCGTACGGCAGCACCGTGCCATCGGCGAGCGTGACCGCCTTACCCTCGGGATCGATCGTCTCGACCGTGCCCAGCACGACCTTGGTGTTCTTCTGCCGCTTCAGCATCGAGCGGATCGGCGTCGCGATGTGCGACGGCGAGAGCTGGCCGGTGGCGACCTGGTAGAGCAGCGGGGCAAAGAGGTGGTAGTTGCGCTGGTCCACCAGCGTCACGTCCACCTTCGCGTCCGCGAACTTCCGGGCGGCGCTCATGCCGCCGAAGCCGCC
>JBQCJS010000740.1:0-7160 GCA_051952485.1 Thermomicrobiales bacterium
TTCAGGGCGATGATGCCCATCGGCCTGCCGCCCTCGATCACCGCCAGTGGCGTCGCGCCCTGGGCGGCGATCCGGTCCGATTCCGCGATCATCTCTGCCGGCAGCGCCGGAACGACCCGCCGGATGGCATCGACCGCACCCTTCATCGTCTCGGTGCCGTTCACGCGGACACCGCTCATGCGGGTCTCGGCCGTGAAGGGAATCCACTCTGCCCCGGCGAGGGCGTCCTGCGACAGGGTGTAGCCCTGCTCACCGGCGAGCGCGACGATCGACTTGCCTTCCGGCGTGTCGTCCGCCAACGAGGAGCGAAGCGCGGCCATCGCAACCTGCTCCGGCGTCACGCCGGGAGCGGGGATGAACTCGCTCGCCATGCGGTTGCCGTAGGTGATGGTTCCCGTCTTGTCGAGCAGCAGCACGTCGACGTCACCGGCTGCCTCCACCGCGCGCCCGCTCATGGCCAGGACGTTGTGCTGGACCAGCCGGTCCATGCCCGCGATGCCGATGGCGGAGAGGAGGGCGCCGATGGTGGTCGGGATGAGGGTGACGAGCAGGGCGATGAGGACGGTGATGGAGACGGTCGCCTTCGCGTAGCTGGCGATGGGCGCGAGGGTCATCACGACGATCAGGAAGATGATCGTGAGGCCCGCGAGCAGGATGTTGAGCGCGATCTCGTTCGGGGTCTTCTTGCGGGCCGCGCCTTCCACCAGGGCGATCATGCGGTCGAGGAAGGTGTGTCCGGGTTCCGCCGTGATGCGGACGCGCAGCCAGTCGGAGACGACCTGCGTGCCGCCAGTGACGGACGATGAGATGTCGGTGCCCGGCTCCTTCAGGACCGGCGCCGATTCGCCGGTGATCGCGGCTTCCGAGACGAAGGCGACGCCCGCGACGACCTCGCCATCGCTGGGGATGATGTCACCGGCCTCGACGATCACGAGGTCGCCCATGTGGAGGGCGCTGGATGGTCGGCTCTCCCACGCGCCGGACCGCTCATCGGTGAGGACCTTTGCCATCGTCTCGCTGCGGGTCTTGCGCAGGGTGTCGGCCTGGGCCTTGCCGCGCCCTTCGGCCATCGCTTCCGCGAAGTTGGCGAAGATGACCGTGAACCAGAGCCAGGCGGTGATCCAGGCGACGAACCAGCGCTGGCCAGCGGCGATCTCGACGCCGAGCGAGCTGGAGATGCCGATCAGGTCGGCCACGAGGATGAGCGTGGTGATGGCGGCGCCGATCTCCACGAGCAGCATGACCGGGTTCTTCGCCATCGCCCGGGGATCGAGCTTGCGCAGCGAGTCCTTCAGGGCCGGTCCCGCGATCTGGGGATCGAATAGGCCCCGCTTCGGGGAGCGGCTTGGCGATCCGCTGCCGGAGGGCAGCCCGGTGGCCGGTGCCTGCGGGGTGCCGGTGGTCGGCCGGTTCCCCGGATCGAGGGCGGTGGCCGGTTCGGAGGTCTGGATGAACGAGGGTTCGAGCGAACGGAACATCGTGGTGTGTCCCTTTGCGGCCGTCTGCGTGCGACGGTGGGGCTGATCGAAGGTCGTGCCGGAGCCGGGTGGTTGTGCCCATCGGCTCCGGCAGGGGTAGCGCGTGCCGAAGCGATCGGCTTACGGGACGGAGGTCGGAGTGGGTTGGGCCGTCAGGACGGCGCTGCCGTCGCTGGCGATCTGGTACGCTCCGCCGCCGGCCTCGCTCATCTGGAAGGTAACGCCCGATTGCATGTGCTTCTGCTCCACGACCGGGCCGAGCGCGAAGGCCGGGAAGTAGGTGAGGGCCCCGATCACGAGGATCACCCCGGCGAGGAGGCCCACCCAGAGCGGTCCCGTCGTCGGGAAGGTGCCCGCATTGGCGGAGAGGCGCTTCTTGGCGGCGAGCGATCCGGCGAGGGCGAGGATCGGCACGATCATCATGAAGCGGCCGGCGATCATCGCGATCCCGAGCGCGGTGTTGTACCAGGGCGTGTTCGCGCCGAGGCCGGCGAATGCCGAGCCGTTATTCGCCGCCGCCGAGGTGAAGGCGTAGAGGATTTCCGAGAAGCCGTGGGGTCCCGGGTTGAGGATCGTGTTCAGGCCGTATCCGGTGACCGCCGAGAAGCCGGTGAAGCCAAGCACCACGAGCGGCAGGACGAGCAGGGTGAGCATCGCCATCTTGATGTCGTGCGGCTCGATCTTTTTGCCGAGGTATTCCGGCGTGCGCCCGACCATCAGGCCGGCGACGAAGACGGCCACCACCGCGAAGATGAGGATGCCGTACATGCCCGCGCCGACGCCGCCGAAGATCACCTCGCCGATCGCCATGTTGATCATGGGCACCAGCCCGCCGATCGGCGTGAAGGAGCCGAGCATCGCGTTTACCGCACCGCAGGAGGCTGCCGTGGTGACGACCGCGAAGAGGGCGGAGCCGCCGATGCCGAACCGGAGCTCCTTGCCCTCCATGTTGCCGCCTGGCATCGACTGGCCGAGCAGGTTGCGGCCCTGGTCGATGTGGAGCGCGTTCAGCAGGTCGTTGCCATGCTGCTCCGCGACCGTGGTCACGACCACGCCGGCGATGAACAGGAGTGCCATGGTGGCGAAGATCGCCCAGCCCTGGCGGGTGTTGCCGACCATCTTCCCGAAGGTGTAGGTCAGGGCTGCCGGAATGATGAAGATGGCGATGATCTGCAGGAAGTTCGTCAGCGGGGTCGGGTTCTCGAACGGATGGGCGGAGTTGGCGTTGAAGAAACCGCCGCCGTTCGTGCCCAGCATCTTGATCGCCTCCTGCGAGGCGACCGGGCCGCGGGCGATCGACTGGACCACGCCATCCAGGCCGGTCGCCTCGATCGCGCCGCCGAACGTCTGCGGGACGCCGCGCGCCACGAAAACGACCGCGAGGATCAGCGACATCGGCAGCAGGATGTAGAGCGTCGCTCGGGTGAGATCGACCCAGAAGTTGCCGACCTGATGGGCCGAGCGTCGGGCGAATCCCCGGATGAGCGCCACGGCCACCGCGATGCCGGTGGCGGCCGAGACGAAGTTCTGCGTCGTCAGGCCCACCATCTGGCTGAGGTAGCTCATGGTCGACTCGCCGGCGTATCCCTGCCAGTTCGTGTTCGTCACGAAGGAGACCGCGGTATTGAAGGCCGAGCGTGGCTCGATGTTCGCAAGCCCGGCGGGATTCAGCGGGAGTCCGTGCTGGATGCGCTGCACGAAGTAGACGATCAGGAACCCGACTACCTGGAAGAGCAGCATCGCGACCGCGTAGGTCGTCCAGCGCATCTCGGTCCGCTCATCCACCCCGGTGAGCCGGTAGATGCCGCGCTCGACCGGGCGAAGCACCGGAGAGAGCAGCACCCGATCGCCCTCGAAGAGGCGGGCGATGTACGTCCCGAGCGGCCTGGCCACCAGCGCCAGGATGCCGATGAAGAGGACAAGTTGAACGACGGCATACCATGTCATGGTCGTTGGACCCCAGTCATCAGAAACGCTCTGGCCACAGCAGCGCGTAGACCAGATACCCCAGCATCACGATTCCGATCGCAAGCGCGATCCAGTCCCCGGCGCTCATCGCACCCCCTCCGTCGATGCGAGCAGCGTGTGCGCCCAGTGGGGGACGTGCAGCGTCACCGCGGGCGCGAGCAGGAGCGGGGCCGGGACATCGGGCTCCACGCGGAGGATCGTGAGGTCCTGGCGCGGGGAGCGGTCCGGCTGGGGAGCGACCACGAAGACGGCGGCGATATCGGTGTTGCGGCGAAGGGTCGCCTCGGCGGCGATCAGCGCGGCGTCGAGCACCGGGGGCGTCGTCCGGGGTTGCGGATCGAAGGGCGATGGTGTGGCAGCGGTCATGGCGGGATTCTCCTCTCCCATCACAGGTGTTCGCAGGCGTAGACATAGGCAATGAGACCGGCAAAGGCGATCACGGCGAGCGCGATCATCACGACATCCCACATGGCGGGTCCTCCTGGCCCGGCCGACGTCAATCGGCCTCGGTACCGGGCACGCTGGCCGGATTTCCGGCCTCGGCATTGCGGACGAGCCGGCGCAGCGACTCGATCGGGAAGGGCTTGTGGAGGACGGCGTAGGGCTGGAATTCGCGAATGCGCTCGCTGCGGGGCGGCAACGCGGAGACGACGATCACCGCCGTCCGCGTGTCGCCGCGTGCCTGCATCGCGCGAAGCACGTCCCACCCGGTGGCATCCGGAAGATTCACGTCGAGCACCAGCACGTCGGCGGGCCGTTCAGCGAGGGCGGCGATGGTGTCGGCGGCGGTGCTCCGTGCCTCGACCTCGTACCCCCACGCTTCCAGCGCCCGCCGCAGCGCGAGCTGCACATGCGCCTCGTCTTCCGCCAGCAGAATCCGCATCCGGCAGCCTCCGACCGTGTGCTGCACCGGAGCCGGGACAGGCCCGATTGCCTGCCGCCGGGTTCCGAACGGATGCAGGGTAGGACCCGGCGCATTGGCGCCGCGTTAGGGAGGGGGATGCCGGTGTTAGGAAGGCGTAAGAATTGCGGAGTGGCGGGAAATCAGGCCTGGAAGCGGTAGCCGATTCCGGGTTCGGTCACGATCAACCGGGGGTGGGCGGGGTCGTCCTCCAGCTTGCGCCGGAGGTAGTTGACGTAAACCCGGAGTTGGGGGGCGTTCTCGGCCGCATAGCCGCCCCACACCTGCTCCAGCAATTGCCGGTGGGTGAGGACGCGGCCCGCATTGGTCGCCAGGACCCGCAGGAGGTCGAACTCCGTAGGGGTGAGGTGGACGGCCTTGCCGTCGCGCGTCACCTCGTGGCGGGCGATGTCGACCGTGACCGGACCGGCAGTGACGATGGATTCGGTCGGGGGGGCCGCGCGGCGCATCACGGCGCGAAGGCGGGCCAGCAGTTCCTGGATGCCGAAGGGCTTCGTGAGATAGTCGTCGGCGCCCATGTCCAGTGCATGGACCTTGTCCGATTCCTGCCCGCGCGCGGAGAGGACGATCACCGGCACCTGCGACCACGTCCGGGTGTCGCGCAGCACCTCGAAGCCGTCCTTCCCGGGCATCACGAGGTCCAGGACGATCGCATCCGGCGTCCAGGTCGCGATGCGCACGAGGGCGTCATCCCCGTCCTCAGCGGTCTCGACCTCGAAGCCGTGGGCGGCGAGGGTGGTCTTGAGGGCGCGCCGGATCTGGGGTTCGTCATCGACGACGAGGATGCGGCCAGCGGCCTGGGCGTGTGGCGCGGTCATGCGGCGCTGCCATCCGCGCCGGCGAGGGGCAGCGTGACCGTGATGGTCGTGCCACGACCGACCTCGCTGCGGGCGGTGATGGTACCGCCGTGGGCCTCCACGATGCCCTTGCAGATGGCGAGGCCGATGCCAGAACCGGAGACGGGACCCTTGTCGTGGGCGCGGTAGAACGTCTCGAAGATGCGCGGGAGGCGATCCGGGGGAATGCCGAGGCCGGCATCGGTCACGGCGATCCGGAGGGTATCGCCCCGAACCGCGGCGCGGACGGCGATCGGGGCGCCATCCGGCGAATACTTCGCGGCGTTGCCGATGAGGTTGATCATCACCTGCATGATCTCCACATAGTCGAAGCGGACGGGCGGGAAGGACGTGGCCGCGCCCGGGTCCAGGTCGATCGTGAGGTCATGATGCCCCATCCCCACGACGGAGCGCACGCGCTCGCGCACGTCGTCCATGAAGGCGGGGAGGTCCTGCCAGTCCAGGTCTGGCCGGAGGACGCCGCCCTCGATCCGTGAGAGATCGAGCAGGTTGCTGACCATCAGCGTCAGCCGGTCGGCGTCCTCGTCGATCGCAGAGAGCAGGTCCTTCCGGGCGGCAGGGTCCCAGTTGATGGAGTCGTCGAGCAGCGCCGTCGCCGACGCCTTGATCGTCGTCAGCGGGGTGCGGAGGTCGTGCGAGACGGCGGCAAGCAGGGAGGACTTGAGGTCGTTGGCCTGGGCGAGGGCGCTGGCCCGCATCGCCTGTTCGGCGAGTTCGCCGCGTTCGATCGCGAGCGCCGCCTGGTCGGCGAAGCTGCCGAGGAGGCGGGCATCCTCCCGGGAGAAACGGCCGCCGCCCGGCCGGTCGCGGACTTCGAGCACCCCGTAGACGCGATCCGGCGTCATGATCGGCACGAAGAGGGCATCGGAGCGCGCGCGGCGGAGGGCGTGGGGATGGGGATTGGGCGGCTGGCCGATGCCATGAGGTGTCCGGATGCGCCGTCCCTCGTTGCCGAATCCCGCCACCTGCCGGTGATCGATCGCCCATTGGGCGAGCCAGCGTGTCTCCTGGTCGGCGGTGGACTTGGCGGTGCCGGCGTGGGCCAGCACCCGAAGGTCGCTGGAATCGTCACCGGCCGTGGGCGCCAGGACCCGGCTGGCGGCCGCCCCGTAGATGGAGACCACGCTGGCGGCGATGGTGTGCAGGACCTGCTCGACGGTCTCACCCCGCACGAGGTCGCGGTTCAGGTCGTAGAGGAGGGAGGTCCGGCGTTCCTCCCGCTCCGCGATCACGGTGCGGGCGCGCAACCGGCCGACGAGGACGCTGGTGACGAGGGCGATGCCGAGGTAGATAACCAGCGCCAGGACGTGGTCGCGGTTGGCGATGTCCAGCGTCCCATAGGGCTTGATGAAGAAGAAGTCGAAGGTGAAGAAGGAGAGGACAGCCCCGAGGGCCGATGGCCCGATCCCGAGGATCAGCCCCAGCAGCATCGAAAGGGCGACGAACCCGAGCAGGCAGTTGATGACGCCCAGCGACTCCCGCCACGGCAGCATGACGGCCGTGAGGGCGATCACTGCGAGGACGGCGATCAGGTAGCCGGGCCACTGGAACCGTCCGCCGCGCAGCACATCGCGCCATGCGAGCGGGTCGTGCTCCTCCGTGGAGGCGTCGGCAGGTGCCGTCGTGTCGTGGGGGCCGCTGGGGGCAGGGGCGTTGGCTGGCGCGTCCACTATGGTCGACCTCGCACGATCCGGTGGAACGACGGCGGGCGAGACACCCGCCGGGATCGGCGCAATTGTGGCACGCGGAGCGCGCTCGTGTGCTGGATCGGTGGCGTCGGGCGGGAGCGTGACCATCCGGACACGACGAAGCCGGGGGTGTGGAGATCACCCCCCCCGCATCGTCGTGTACGGATAGGCACGCACCCGCCCGACGCCACCGATCCAGCACACCAGCGCGCTCCGCGTGCCACAATTGCGCCCATCCCGGCGGGGG
>JBQCJS010000741.1:0-4274 GCA_051952485.1 Thermomicrobiales bacterium
ATTGAGGTATTACGACGCAGGCCGATGTACAATTGTCCGGCGGCCCGCTTCGGGAGAATCTGGGAGACGCTACCCCAGGCCGAGGGAGCGGGAATCGAGGAGCCAGACACCGGTTGTCGCGTCAGGGCGGAAGTTCCAGACATTCGGGAGGGGGTGCTTCGTACGACATGCATGCAAGCGTCAGGAGGCGCCAACGGGTATCAGGGAGAACGGCCATCCCCTCGCTGCGCGGCTGTCAGGTCTGCGGAGTCGCTTCCGGTGAGGCGGAGGGCGAACCGATGACCGTGGCGAGGCGCCGATAGTTGGCGATCTGGGCATCCAGTCGGCGTTCGGCTGGACCGCAATCTCCGGGGCACAACGAGAAGGCGTCGTCGATCAGCCAGGTTCCATCGACCTTGACGAAGATGATGAAACTGACGCTGATCGCCGAGTAGTCCGTGTTTGCCGTGGCACCTCCGGTGACGGCGGTTACGATCGGGACGCCGATCCGCCCATCTGCGAGCTGGACGAATCGGGAGGGCAGTATCGCCCGGTATCCGGCTGAGTTGGAGTTGTAGAGATAGGGACCGATCGCAGGATCGTCGCGGTCTACGACGTACGACGTGGGTGGCAATGGCACGAGGATTCGGGACATGGGCTCGAGCAAGTCTCGGTAGTGCTGGAGATGGCCTGCCATCCAGGCCGGCGATGTCGAGCGGTAATTCACGCTGAAGATGCGATCCGTCCGGGTGCTGTACAGCCACAACAGGTTGTCCGTTCCCGGGTCACCCTTTGGGCAAAGACCGTCCGCGTGATACGTGGCGATGGCAGCGAGCGCGTCCGCCTCCGGAACCGGCTTGTCTGTCAGCGTGTAGTCGGCAAGCGTCGGTTCGCGATAGGCCGCTGCAATACGACTGGCCTCTTCCTGCGAGAGGGTGCGGGTAGTGCAGGTGACGGCCGCTGCCGGTGAGGCCACGAGCTGGAGTGTCGGCTGGTGGCCGTCGTCGCCGAAGCCGAGGCGGTCGCGGGCGACCCAGGCGGTCGCGACCCCGGCGAGGACGATGGCAACGACGGCGGCGATCGTGAGGATGCGGTTGATGGTCTCCATCGTGGCGTGGCGGGAACGGCGGGTTCGTCCGGCGTGGAACGGGATCGGTACCGGCATCGGTGTGGTCGTGGTGGTGGCAGCAGGCGACGACATGAGCAACTCCTCCCACGAGGGAACAGGGGATCGGGTGGACGACGGGTGGACGCGCAACTGGGCGAGATCGGCGGCCTGGGCCAGGTCATGAAGCTGGCGGGCGGCCGAACGCGCCGCGTCGAACGCCGGTTCGGACGGCATGCCGGGTGATGTGGCCGCGGTCGCGGCGGGTGTCGACGGTCCCGCTACGAAGGCGTCGAGCCAGGCATCGAAGTGGTCTTCGGGAGTGGTGGTGGGTGTGGGCGTGGGGCCGGTGCGCTCAGGATGCACGGGAAACCTCCTCGGCGGGGGGCGGCGATGGATTCGGGTGGTGGTGGGCGTCGTCGAGGAGGGGCCGCATCGTGGCGTAGGCCCGGAACTGGGCGGACTTGACGGCGGGGAGCGACATACCCAGTGCCTCGGCGATCTCGGCGCCGGTCAGCCCGGTGAGGCGGAGTTCGACGATCCGGCGCTGGCGTTCGGGGAGCCGGGCGAGGGTGTCGTGCACCTGGCGGCTCAGATCGTTGGCGAGGGCGATGTCCTCCGGCGACGCGGCGGGATCGATGACGGCGGCGGATTCGGAGAGCGGGATGCCGTCGTGGCCCGGCTGGTCGAGCGATGGGTGCTTGCGGTCGCGGCGGTGGGCGTCGATCACGACGTTATGGGCGATGGTGAAGAGCCAGGCACGGAAGGTGCTGCCCGGGCGGGCGGGATCGGGCCGGAATGCCTGGAGCGCCGCGAGCGCGCGGATGAAGATGCGCGAGGTGGCATCGGCGGCGGCCTCCGGGTCGCCCAAGCGACGCTGGCAATAGCCGCGGACGATCGGTTCGTAGCGTTGATAGAGCGGCGCGAAGGCCGCCGGGTCCTGCTGGGCGCGGGCGACGACCGCGAGCTCGGTGATATCGGGGTAGCTATGGCCGACGGTGGCGGGCACATCCGGGGACGGGGAGATGGTCTCGCCATTCCCGTCCGTCCGGGCGTCGGAATCCGCCTGCGTCATCGCCACCCCTCGGCCTCCGCGCTCGGTCATGGCCGGCCTCGCTGGCCGGTCACCATCGTAAACGCCGGGGTGCGACCCGAGTTGCGGTGAGGAGTGGAAACGACCGTCAGTCGACGGCCGTGACGGTGGCTCCGGCTGTGACGGCGGTCGCGACGACCTGGGCTGGGGTGGGTTTCGCGATGCGGCGCAGCGCCGGCTGGAGGAGCATCGCTAGCGGCACGAGGACGTTCAGTACCACGAAGATGACCAGCGTCCGCTTCACCCCGATCCCGGAGAGCAGCCCGCCGTAGAGCATCAGCCCGATCGGAAAGGCGCAGGCCGCGATGGCACTTCGCGCCCCGAATACCCGCCCGCGCATGCCCGCCGGCACCTGCTCCTGGAAGATCGACATCACCATCGGGTTGCAGGGCTCCAGCGCGACCGCCCCGATGAAGATCGCCAGCGCGATCGCCCACCACGGCGGCATCGTCAGGAAGACGGCGAAGCAGGCCGCGCGCACCACGAACCCGCCGATCAGGATCGTCCCGCGGGGAAGCCGGTTCACCAGGGCCAGGTAGAGCACGTTGCCCACGATCGAGCCCGCGCCCAGCGCCCCGAAGATGAAGCCCAGCTGCGCCGCGCTGCCGAGGATCTCGTTCGCGTAGACCGGCAGGATCACCCCGTAGATCGGTTCCGCCAGCAGGGTACCCAGCGTCATCGAGGCCACCAGCGCCAGCAGGAGCCGGTTGTCCAGCAGCACCTGGAAGCCATCGCGCACGTCCCGCAGGTAGGCGCGGATCGGGGCCCTCGCGGCCTCCTCGGGATGGGCGGTCAGGGGCGCGGTCCGGATATCGGGGATGGCAAAGGCGGTGATCGCGGCGGCGATCGCGAAGCTGGCGGCGTTCAGCCAGAGCAGGGTCGTCGCCCCGGTCGCGGCGATCAGCACACCCGCCAGCGGCGCGCCCAGCACCCCGGCGATCCGGTTCGTCAGCGTGAACCAGGTATTGGCGCGGTCGGCGTGCATCCCTGAGCGGTGGATGAGGTCGGGGTAGAGCGCCTGGCGGGCGGTGCTGCCCGGCCCGTCGAGGAAGGCGCCGAGGAAGACGAGCACCAGCAGTTGCCAGAAGGTGAGGCCGACCGTCGCATGCAGCAGCGGGATGAGCGCGGTCGAAACGCCGCTGAAGAGGTCGGAGACGATCGCCGCACGTTTCGGTCCGACCCTGTCCACGATCGCGCCGCCGAGGATGCCGACGAGCACGTAGGGGATGGTGCCCACGGCGACCGTCAGCGCCGTCTGGCTGGCGCTGCCGCCGGTGGCGAGCACGAACCAGGGGATCGCCAAGGCGCTGAACGTGTTGCCCAGCCCGGAGACGAGGTTCCCGGCCAGCAGCGCCCAGATCGGGCGCTGCGTGATGCCAGGGGATTCGGGCTGGTCGAGGTGGGCCGGCTGGTGCATGGCGGCTATCCTGACGGCGAACGGACCGTCCATTCAGGATAGGGCCGATATTGATTTTGTCAATGATCGTGTTGATTTTGTCGATATCAGGCAGCGTCAGTCTGCGAGAATCTTGCGAAGCACCGGTTCGAGCACGTCGGCTTGGCGGTGGAAGCCGAGGTCGGTCGGGTGCGAGCGGTCCACCGTGGCGTCGCCGTCGGCACCGAGCAGCCCGTCGGCCGGGACGAGCGTGATCCGGGTGTCGCCACGCTCCCGCAGCGCCTCGAACGCCGCACGGAGCGCCTCCCGCCGCGCGGCGTGCTTCTCGCGCTCAACGGCGTAGACCCAGGCGTTCTCCAGCGTGCGGTCCTCCACCAGCACGATCGGCGTCTCGGGCCGCTTCGCCCGCAGGGCTTCCAGGAAGGGCAGCGCCCGTTCCTCCACGAGGTCGGCGTCCATGTTCGGCAGGCAGTCGATCACGTAGACGGCGGCGGGAATCTCCGCGATCAGCTCGGCGAGCTCCACCTCCATCTTGCCGTTCCCGGAGAACCCGAGGCCCAGCACCCGCCGTCCGAGGCGGCGGGAGAGCTGCGCGGTGACGGTCATGCCGGGTCGGGAGGCCGAGGCGCCGTGGATGATCGAGGTGCCGTAGTAGACGACCGGTGGCGTCTCGTCCTCCGGCAGGAGGGTGAACGAGGCGC